>CAYXQK010000123.1:0-10691 GCA_964467445.1 uncultured Syntrophaceae bacterium | reverse complement strand
ATCGGCTAGGTCTTTTTCATTGTCTTTGGGAATAAGAACCATTTTGAGGTTTCCCCGATGCGCCGCGAGCAATTTTTCCTTCAGGCCGCCGATGGGCAGCACCCTGCCCCGCAGGGTGATTTCACCGGTCATGGCCAGGTCGCCACGGACCTTCCGTCTTAAAAAGGCCGAGGCAATGGCGGTCGCCATCGCGATACCCGCGGAGGGACCATCTTTGGGAATGGCGCCTTCCGGCACATGAATGTGGATATCGATGTCCTTGTAAAAATTATCGTTCAATCCGAACTGCTCCGCACGGGCACGAACGTAGGTCAACGCAGCCTGCACGGATTCCTGCATCACGTCCCCTAATTTTCCCGTCATGATCATCTTGCCGGCGCCCTTCATGAGCGAAACTTCAATGGCCAAGAGTTCCCCCCCAACCTCTGTCCAGGCGAGACCCACCGCCAATCCGATGCTGTCTTTGCCTTCCGTCTCGCCATGGCGGTACTTGGGAACGCCAAGATATTTTTGCACGGTCTTCGAGGAAATCTTAATCCGTCCTTCGTTGCCGTTGGTCACGATTTCCCGGGCCACTTTCCGGCAGATGGAAGCGATTTCGCGTTCCATGTTTCTCACGCCGGCTTCCCGGGTGTACTGGCGGATAATGGTCAGCAAAGCCCCCTCGGAAAAAACGATGTTATCGGTCGTCAGGCCGTTGGCCTCCATGGCCTTCTTGACCAGGAATTTCAGGGCGATGTTCATTTTTTCCGGCTCGGTATAGCCGGCAATCCGGATGACCTCCATGCGGTCCTGCAGGGGCGCCGGAATGGTCTGCAGCACATTGGCTGTCGTGATGAACATGATATCCGACAGATCGTAATCGACTTCCAGATAATTGTCGTTGAAGGCATTATTCTGTTCCGGATCCAGCACCTCCAGAAGCGCCGAGGATGGATCGCCCCGGAAATCGGAACTGAGTTTGTCCACCTCATCGAGACAGAAGACGGGGTTGTTGGAGCCTGATTTTTTCAGGAGCTGTACGATTTTCCCCGGCAGCGCGCCGATATAGGTCCTTCGGTGTCCCCTGATCTCCGCTTCGTCCCGGACACCGCCGAGAGACAGACGGACAAACTTGCGGTTCGTCGCCCGCGCCACGGACTTGGCGACGGAAGTCTTCCCGACACCGGGAGGCCCCACGAGACACAGAATCGGCCCCTTGTTTTTCTTGACCAGTGATTGGACAGCCAGATATTCGAGAATCCGCTCCTTGACCTTCTTGAGGCCGTAATGATCTTCTTCAAGTATAATTTCGGATTCCTTCAGGGTATGTTTGTTTTCCGTTTTTTCAAACCAGGGCATGTCCAGGAGCCAGTCGATATAATTCCGCGATACCGTCGCCTCGGCAGACATGGGCGCCATCATCTGCAGCTTTTTGATCTCCGCCTTCACCTTCTTCTGGGCTTCCTCGGACATCTTCTTTGTCTTCAATTTTTTTTCTAATTCTACGATTTCACTCTTAAAATCGTCCTTTTCGCCCATCTCCTTCTGGATCGCCCGCATCTGCTCATTGAGATAATAATCCTTCTGGGTCTTTTCCATCTGCTTCTTGACCCGCCGCTTGATCTTTTCCTCCACCTGCAGGATTTCGATCTCGCCCAGCATCATTTCGTAAATGGTTTCAAGCCGGTCGTTGACATTGATGATCTCGAGAATCTTTTGCTTGTCATCCAGCTTGATCCCGATATGGGAAACGATGACATCCGCCAGCTTTGAGGCGCCTTCGATCGACGCGATGGTGCCCACCATCTCCACATGCACTTTCTTGCTGAGCTTCACATAGGTTTCAAACGCCTCCCGGATGCTCCGCATGAGGGCTTCGGTCTTCACGAAATCCTGCTGGTCCTCGACTTCCTCCTGTTCTTCAACGTTGACCACAAAGAAGTCCTGATTGGGCAGGTAGTCCTTGATGATCCCGCGTTTCTTCCCTTCCACCAGCACCTTGACCGTACCGTCGGGAAGTCTCAGAAGCTGAATGATAATGCCGATGGTCCCTATTTTATGGATATCTTCCTCATCCGGATCATCCTTCTGAGCATTCTTCTGCGCGACGAGGAAAATACCTTTCTCATATTTCATGGCCGACTCAAGGGCCGCAATAGATCTTTCCCGTCCCACAAAAAGCGGAACGATCATATGGGGGAAGACCACGACATCCCGCAAGGGCAAAAGGGGGATGGCCATGTTTTTCTCTTGTTTGTCTTTATTTTTCATGAAATCAAACATGTATTTTCCTGTATATTATAAAACATTTAAGCTGTTTCCGACTGCTTCTCTAACAGCAGGATGGGATGTTCCCGGTTCATAACCACATCTTCGTTAATGACGCACTCCCTTACATCAGGACGGGAGGGGATGTCATACATAATCTCCAGCATGGTATTTTCCAGGATGGCCCGCAGTCCCCGCGCCCCCGCTTTTCTCTCGGCAGAGAGTGTCGCAATGGCCCGGAGGGCCCCATCGGTAAACTTCAGCCGCACATTCTCGAGTTCGAACAGTTTCGTGTACTGTTTAATGATTGCATCTTTCGGCTCGACCAGGATCTTGATCAGGTCTTCCTTTGTCAATTCATTCAACGTCGCGATGACGGGCAGGCGGCCCACAAACTCCGGAATGAGTCCGAATTTCAGCAGATCCTCCGGTTGAACCTCTGAAAGCAGTTCGCCGACTTTCTTCTCTTTTTTGCTTTTGATGTCGGCGCCGAAGCCCATCTTGTTGACGCCCACGCGCCGGGCAATAATATCTTCCAGATCATTGAAAGCGCCCCCGCAGATAAACAGGATATTCGTCGTATCGACCTGGATAAATTCCTGCTGAGGGTGCTTCCGGCCGCCCTTCGGCGGGATATTGGCCATGGTTCCCTCGATGATCTTCAAAAGGGCCTGCTGCACCCCTTCTCCCGAGACATCGCGTGTAATCGAGGGATTTCCCGATTTCTTGGCGATTTTATCAATTTCATCAATGTAAACAATGCCTCTTGAGGCACGGGCGACATCATAGTCGGCATTCTGCAGCAGACTCAAAATGATATTTTCGACATCTTCACCCACATAACCCGCTTCCGTCAATGTCGTCGCATCCGCAATGGTAAAAGGGACGTTCAGCATCTTCGCCAGCGTCTTGGCCAGGAGCGTCTTACCGGAACCCGTCGGTCCTATAAGCAGGACATTGCTCTTCTGAATGTCAACCCCCTGCAGATCCACCTGGGTGAACAAGCGCTTGTAATGATTATAAACAGCCACGGAAAGGATTTTTTTTGTCTTTTCCTGTCCGATAACATACTGATCCAGGAATTTCTTGGTGACCCTGGGTTCCGGGATGCCGCTGCCCGGCTCTTCCTTCTTGGAGGTCTCCGTTTCCTCTTCCACGATGCACCGGCAAAGCTCGATACACTCGTCACAGATATAGGCGGTCGGTCCGGCCACCAGCTTCAGCACTTCATTCTGGTTTTTTCCGCAAAAGGAGCAGAAAAGCATCCCCTGCCCACCTTGATAATCTCTCTTTTTTGCCATTTACAAAACTCCTCAGGAAGTCCGCTTCATTATAATTTCATCAATGATTCCATAATCTTTTGCCTGCTGAGGGCTCATATAATAATCGCGCTCCGTGTCGGCCTGAACCTTGGGCAAGGCTTGGCCCGTCAACTCGGCAAGGATATCATTTAACTCTTCTTTCAAACGCAGGATCTCCCGCGCCTGGATGTCGATATCCGTCGCCTGCCCCTGAAATCCGCCCAGCGGCTGGTGAATCAGGATCCGGGAATGCGGCAGGGCATAGCGCTTTCCTTTTTGTCCGGCCGCCAGCAGAAGGGCCCCCATACTGGCCGCCTGGCCCATGCAGAAGGTGCAGACAGGCGGTTTGATATAATTCATCGTATCAAAAATGGCCATACCGGAACTGACCCGGCCACCTGGTGAGTTGAGATAAAAAAAGATTTCCTTATCCGGATCCTGCGATTCCAAATAGAGCATCTGGGCAATGACGAGATTGGCTACATGATCATCGATGGCCGTGCCCAGAAAAACAATCCTGTCCTTCAAGAGCCTCGAGTAGATGTCAAAAGCCCGCTCACCGCGGCCGTCCTGTTCCACAACCATCGGGATCAGTGTCATGGCTTGTCCTCCTGATCGGCAGATCTGTCTTTTTGCACCATCCGTATCTTCGCTTTTGACTCGATAAAATCAAAAACCTTCTGATGCAGGACCTCATTGCCGATATGGTCCAGTATGTCATCCTTTTCGAGGGATTCCCGCAGCGCCTCGGCCGTCTGGCCGCGACTTTCCGCCATGATCCCGATCCGGTCCGCCACTTCTCCTTCACTGGCGGATATATTCTCCAACCGGCTGATATTTTTAATGATCAGCGCAGTCAGAACGATCTTTCCCGCTTCCTCTTTGAACGTATCGTGCATTTTGACGGTCAGCTCCGTCGCCGTCTTTTTATCCATCCCTCTTGACAGCAAACGCCGCTGCGTGTCTGCCATCATCTGGAAGATCTGCCGCTCGACAAATGACGGCGGCACATCAAATGCGTTGTCCTTGTTTTCCAGGAGTTTGTCCACGATCAGCTTCCTGACATCCGCCTCGATCCTTGCCTTATGCTCGGCTTCCAGGCTTTTAAGCACATCGGCCTTCAGGCTTTCCAGTGAATCGTATTTTTCGAAATTTTTCACAAATTCTTCATTGATATCAGGAAGTTTCTTCTCTTTAAGCCCCTTGAGCGTTACCGCAAAGGAAACTTCTCTTCCGGCGAGATGCGCCGCCTGATAGGCATCGGGAAATCGAACCTGAATCGGCTTCGTTTCGCCCTTTTTCATGCCGATGAGCTGATCTTCAAAACCCGGGACCAGCATTCCGGACCCGACTTCCAGAAAATAGTTCTCCGCCTTTAACTCCTTCAGGGCCTCTCCTGCAAGCGTCCCCTCGAAATCGAGCGTTGCAAATTCCCCGGTCGTCAACCCGCGATCTTCTTCGATATCCTGCATGGTCGCAAACATCTGCTGAATCTCTTTGAGTCTGTCTTCAATGTCCTGCTCTGAGACGCTCAGCTCTTCCTTTTCCAGCTCAAGATCGAGATAGCCGGTGGGGTCCAGCAGAGGCTCCACTTCGACGGTGGCTGTAAAGAGGAAATTCTTATCCGGTGCAATGCCCTGCTGGTCGATTTGCGGCTGTGTCACCACCTGAATGTCGTGTTCCTTGATGGCATCCCAGTAGAACTGATTGATCAGCTTGGTAACGGTCTCCCCTTCCACGTGGTCTTTATAGTGCCGTTCGAGAATATTTCGCGGAATTTTCCCCTGACGGAATCCCCGGATGCGCGCCGTTTTCGCGACATCGCGATAGACTGCTTCCAGTCCTTTCTTCACATCATCCCAGGGAATTTCAAAGGAAAGCTTTTTCTTAACAGGACTGATTTCTTCAACTTTAACAGCAACATTCGCTTCACTCACAATGCTTTACTCCTTGCTTATGGATTTCGCCAAATCCTGATATTGGTGCGAGAGAGGAGATTTGAACTCCTACGGTTTAACCCGCTGGATCCTAAGTCCAGTGCGTCTGCCAATTCCGCCACTCTCGCTCGGACACGGACTCCAGTCCTATATATTCATTGAATCAGGCCTTGTCAACGCAATTATAGATTGAACGGCTGCTTCCAAACATTAAAAAACCGCCGGAATGGCGGTGATTTCCATTTATTATTGGTCAGGACGGGAGGATTTGAGCCGCCCATCCTCTGAACCCCATGCTATTGCAGATGATTTTATAACCACCCGTTTTTACGTAAGTATTTGATTCCATAGTCATGGGATGTATAACCAATAGGAAGAAAAGAGTCAAGAAAAATAAAATTTGTCCAATTCGGACATTTCCTTCACCCGACCAGGCGGCCAGCCTGTTTGAGGTCTCCAAGAAAGTGTCGCTCGCTTAATTGCATTGCCGTATGTGGACTTCAGATGCAAATCGTGATAATCAAAACACGAATCCTGGGGGATTGATCTGCCCCCGGCTTCGCGCGATCTGACAGATAACGTATCATAAATCACAAGGAGGACACCATGCGCCAGGAAAAGGAATGCACTGGTATCGACCGGAGAGAATTTCTGAGCATTGGCCTGGTTGGAACGACCTCGGTTCTGTTCGGTCTGGAAGGCCTTGCCGACGCCATGCAGATCGCAGCATCGGAGTCCTTCGTTTTTCCCGCACCGGTCTATCGAATCCTGGGCCGCACGGGATTGAAGATTACCATCGTCAGCTTCGGGGCCATGTTGACGCCTGAGTCGGAGGTGATGAAGATCGCCTTTGATCATGGCGTCAACTATGTCGACACGGCGCGACGATACATGGGCGGCAAGAACGAGGAAATTGTTGGCCGGGCATTGAAAGGCAAACGTGACAAGCTCTATGTGGCAACGAAGATCTCTCCGGCTTCACGGTCGAAAGAGGCTATCCTCAAAGATGTTGAAACCAGCCTGAGGGCTCTGGATACAGACTATGTCGATATCATCCAGCTCCACAATGTGAACGGCAGGGAGGATCGCATTTTTAATCCGGAAATCCGCGAGGCCCTCACCACGCTGAAAAAACAGGGCAAGGTGCGTTTCTTCGGAGTCACTTCGCACACGAATGAAGCGGAGGTGCTCCACGCGCTTGTGGATGATAAGGACCGCTTTTTCGACACGGCCCTCGTGAAGTATAATTTCAAAAGCAGCCAGGAGACAAAAGAGGCGATCGCAAGGGCCGCCCGGGCAAACATCGGGGTGATTGCGATGAAGACGCAGGCAGGCGGTTACACAACGGACAAGCTGGGTCCTTTCAGCCCCCATCAGGCCGCCCTCAAATGGGCCCTTCAGGATAAGCATATCACGGCTGCCATTCCCGGCATGAGGGACATCACACAACTCCGGGAAGACATTGCCGTTATGGGAATGCGCTTCGGCACCCTCGATCAATTGATCCTGAAGCGCTATGGCACAGCCGTAGCGCCCTATTACTGCCACCTCTGCGGTCAGTGCGAGGCAACCTGTCCCAAAGGCGCCGCCATCAGCACCATCAACCGCTGCCTGATGTATGCAGAGGCTTACAGGAGCCCTGTTCTGGCCAGGTCCACCTACCAGGAGATCCCTTCGTCCCTGTCCGCTTCCGCCTGCTTGGAGTGTTCGGACTGCGTGGCAAGATGCGTCAACGTGCTTGATATTCCCGCAAAAATGAGGCGGGCCAGAAAATTGCTGGCCTGAAGAAACCATGCACGGTCATCATCGACAAATCAGAATGCTATGCCTGCGGCGATCTGCTGTGATCGCTGCCGCGATCCTGTGCGCTTTTGTGCTCACCCTGAGCGCGACGGTTCCTGTCTTCGGTGCAGAGGATTCCATGAAAAATATTCTGCCCGCAGCCGGCTTTGCTCCAGACTGGGTCATGAAGGAGCGGGTCACCCTCTTCGACAGTGACACTCTTTTCGATCATATCAACGGCGAAGCGGAACTCTATTTTCCCTATGGTTTCGACATGCTTGCCACGGTCAGCTATCTGAATAAAAAGTATCCTGATGTGTGGGTTGTGGTCGACGTTTACAGGATGGGATCTCTGCTTGATGCCTTTGGGATTTATTCCAACTACCGAAAGGCGGATGCGGCGGGAGCAGTGATCGGCGCCGAGGGGTTTGTCTCTTCGTCTCAATTGATGTTCTATCAGGGCCGGTATTTTGTGAGGATTCAGGTCACGGGAACGACGAGTTTGGAACAGCAACTACTTCTCGCCTGCGGTCGCACTGTCTCACGGAATCTCCCACCAAATGAGGGCCGTCCCGGAGAGCTTGAAGTACTGGCGGGGATACCGGGTATGGTGACGAAGAGCGATCGGTATCTCGGGCAAAGCCTCCTGGGGTATGCTTTTTTCCGCCGGGGGATGATCGCCGACGCCATGCTGGGAGGCGAACGGGTGCAGGTCTTTGTGGTGTTTGAGAATTCTCCGGATGCGGCCCGAAAGGCCTTTGATAATTACCGTTCCTACCTGAAGGCAGAAGGGCAGGAGATGAACGTGACGGGGACAGCCGACCGGACATCCCTGACCGCTGTCGATCCTCTGTATGGAGGTGTGTTTGTGGAACAGTCCGGCCCCAATCTTATCGGCGCGATCCGGATGAAAGAGGCTTCTGCCGCGAAACCGATCGTTGAACAACTGCGGGAACGGCTTTTAAAACGGTAAAATAGGGACATTTCACTTTATAGAAGGAGGTTATGCGTGGCAAAAGAATCGGGCGATTTGAAGGAGTACAAAACCGGTGGAGGGAATTCACATTATATCCTCATTATCTGCACACTGCTCTACATGGTGAATTACATGGACCGGCAGGTGTTGGCTGCCGTGGTGGAGCCGATGAAAGCCGCTCTAAACCTGAACGACAGCCACATTGGCATCTTGGGCACAGTATTCCTGCTCAGCATAGCGCTGTTTTCATTCCCTGTGGCATACCTGGTGGACCGCTGGAGCAGGCGCAAGGCCATCGGGATCATGGCGATCTTATGGAGTGGTTTCACTTTGCTCACCGGCAAAGCCTGGAACTTTACGACCCTGCTTATCCCGCGCGCCCTGGTAGGTGTGGGTGAGGCCGGTTTTTCAGCAGGCGGAACGGCCATGATCGGCGCTGCTTATTCCCCCAAAAAGCGTGGCGCTGTGATGGGCCTATTTAACATGGCCATCCCCCTGGGCGTAGCCTTAGGATCAGTACTCGGTGGCGTTTTGGCCAAGTTACACGGCTGGCAGGCGCCTTTCCTCGTATTTGCCATCCCCGGCATCATTCTCGGCATTCTGGCCTTCTTCATGAAGGACTACAAAACAGTGGAACATACCCATGAATCCGGGGCAAAGGTCACTTTTTTTCAATCGACAAAAAAACTCTTCAAGATACCATCACTCGTCTGGGTGCTGGTCGGGTATGGCATGGCCAATATCATGTCCATGTCCTTCCTCTTCTGGACACCGGCTTACATCGGCCGCGCCTGGGGCGTTGATGTGGCGGCGGCCAATGCTGTCATGGTCCCCATCGTCCTGGCCGCCATTGTTGGGTCCCCGGTGGGAGGTATCCTGGCGGATGTCTGGTTTAAGAAAAACCCTCGCGGCAGACTCTATTTACCTGCCATAACCATTATGCTGAGCGCTGTCTGCATGGCCGGTGCCATCTACTTTCAGATGAAAGGCATCGGCATGGCGCTGATTATTGCCTACGGTGTACTCAATGTCATGTCCCTGCCCTGCCTGAGCGCGATATCGCAGGACGTGGCTCCTGCTTCCCAGAAGGGGCTTGTCTGGGGACTGATGGTCTTCTGCATGTATGTCTTCGGCGGAGGCTGGAGTCCATACATGGTCGGGGCGATCTCGAACGTCCTGGGTCAGGGTTCGCAGGCATTGGGCACCGCCCTGACCATAGCATCGACAGGCGGCATTCTAGGCGGAATATGCTACTTCATGGCCTCCAGGGCTTATCCCGCGGACATGGAGAGGGTAAGGGGCGATCAGCTGCTGGCCGAAAAATAAAACCTGTTTTGAAATGATTCATTTGGTGGGTGGTCTCCTTGTCAACGAGGATGTAATCACTTCCGCCCGTTCTCAATTGCTCAGATGGTACATAGATAATCCAGCAATTCTCAATGTCGAGATTTCCGGAGATGTATGGTGCTCCGTCCATGCGGTCAACGATCTTGAGGTTGTCTTCCCTGCTCGTTGATAAAAATTCGTGGGCTACCTGCAAGGCTTCTTCTTTTGTGATCATCATGGCTCTTATCCCTCCAAAAGCCGCAGATATTCCTTGGCTGATTCGTAACAGGCTCCGGCAATGAATTTGATGAACGGCCCGGCGTCGCCCTTGTGTGTCCTCTTCAGGGTGTCCATGTAATCACGCCGAAAAATCGGGGGGATGATTGCCAAAGGATAACCGGCCTGAATCAACGCAAGATTCATCAGCAACCGCGCCGCCCGCCCGTTGCCATCGATGAAAGGGTGAATCGTCACAAGCTCCTTATGGATGATTGCGGCAAATTCTATCGGGTGACGGTTCGCCCTTGTTTCCGGCAACCCGGCAATGAATGATTTCATCAAATCCGGTATCCTTTCCGGTCCCGGCGGGATGAAATCCGTTCCGGTGATGATAACCCGGCGCTTTCGATACTTCCCCGCCTGTTGAGCGTCGATCCTGTAATAGAAAAGCCTATGAAGTTCTTTGATGTTCGCTTCCGTGATGTCCTGGCCCTTCGCCAACCGGAAAAGCAGGTCATAGGCTTCAGAATGGCCCAGGGCTTCAAGATGATCCCGGACAGGCTTTCCCCCGATGGTCATTCCATCTTCTATGACGATCTTCGTTTCCGTTTCCGTCAAGGAGTTCCCTTCAAGGGCATTGCTTGAATAGGTCATGCCGATTCGGAAATATTCCCTGATCTGTTTGAGCATGTGCATGTCAAGGGGCCTATGGGCGTCAATTTTTACCTTCAGGGCGTCGATTTTCTTCAATGCAGGTGTTGTTGCCATGTTTCTTCCTCCTATGTTGTTGCCGACTCGTTTTTTATCCGGCCACTACCTTGAACGGAATCACGGTCGCGCCTTGCTTCAACCCATCCAGATAATCCGCCCAGAGCTGCATCATCTTCCGACGTTCGGGAA
>CAYXQK010000122.1:0-3692 GCA_964467445.1 uncultured Syntrophaceae bacterium | reverse complement strand
CTGTCCGAAATTGCAATTTTTTAAGACAGCGTGGCGGAAAGGGGATATAGTATCAAGATGGTTGACATCGCGATTCATTCCCTCCGCTATCCCTCCACCCCGCAGACTACAAATTTTGTGGTCTGTTTTCAATTGACATATATGCGGTTTTCATATAATCCATTCCCGGCAAAGCAATGCCTCGTTCATATAAATCAATAAAAAACATTAAGTAGGAGGTAACCTTATGACTCACCGTTCGTCCCGCTTGTTCAATTGTATCGTATTCTTTGCCGTACTATGTATGCTGCTTGGCTTCGGCCTTAGAGCAGAGACGGTTATGGCCGCCGAAAAGATAATCAAGATCGGCACCATCTTTCCCCTGACGGGCCCCGTGGCCCTGGCAGGCCAACGCTGCCAGGCGGCGGTGGAAACGGCGGTCGAAATCCTCAACAATAAGCACCCCAACATCAAGGTGCCGCTGGCCGATAAGAAGGGCTGGCTCGAGGGGTACAAGTTCGTGCTGGTGCACACCGACAGCCAGGGCAAGCCGGACGTGGGCAAGGCGGAAGCCGAGCGGCTCATCAACCAGGAAGGCGTATGGGCCCTCATCGGTTCGTACAACAGCTCCGTGAGCATGCCGGCGAGCTTTGTCGCCGAGCGCGCCAAGAAGATCTTCATGTGCGGCGCCTCGAGCTCTGCGGCCCTGACCCAGCGCAAGCCCGCAATGAACTTTTTCTTCCGCACGGCCTCCACAGACGAAGTCGAGTCCATAGAGTTCGTGGATGTCTTGAAGTGGCTCAACAAGTCCCAGAAAAACGCCAACATCAAAACCCTCGGCATCATCTATGAAAACTCCGTGTTCGGCAAAAACGCCTCCGAGCAGGCCAAAAAGGCGGCGGAAGCGGGCGGGTTCAGCATCGTGGCCGACGTGCCTTTCACCCCCGGCGCCACCAACCTCGACAGCGAAGTGCAGACCGTGAAGTCCAAGAACCCCGATGCCCTCTTCGGGGCCGTGCTGGGTGCGGACTACGCACTGATGGTCAAGACGATGAAGAAGATGAACTGGGTCCCCAAGGTCGCCCTCAACTACTGCAGCGGCTACCAGGATCCGGTCATTGCCAAGCAGCTCGGCGGCGACGCCGACTTCTTCATGGGCTCGACGGCCTACTCGCCCGAGTTTGCCGGCATGATGCCTGCCGTGGCCGAGGTGGAGAAGATCTTCAAGACGAAGTCCAAAGGCGTGTCCTATGACAGCGACAGCATCCAGGAAACGATTGCCATGCTGGTCCTGGCTCAGGCCATCGAGAAGGCGAAGAGCCTCGACCCCGAAGTGGTGGCCAAGACCCTGTATGCCAATACGTGGCTTTCCCCGCTGTCCCTGAGCGGCGAGGTGGCCTTTGCCCCGGGCGGCCAGAACAAGCTGGCCCTGAGCCTCGTCACCCAGCTCCAGGGCGGCAAGTACAAGAAGGTTTTCCCGACGGAAAAGGCGGACACGAAGCCGGTCTTCCCGATTAAGCCATGGGATAAGCGGTAAATCCAGGCCGCACTGCTAACCGAACCGGTGCCGGGGGTCTCTTGGCCCCCGGCACCTTTATGAATATCAACCCCCCGATCCTGCATGGACACTCTGCTTCAAGTTTTGCTGGACGGCATGCTGAACGGCCTTGTCTATGCTCTGGTAGCAGCCGGTCTCTGCCTTATCTGGGGCGTCATGGACGTCATCAATTTCGCCCACGGCGAATATCTGATGATTGCCATGTATGTGAGCTACTGGCTGGGGTTTCTTGCAAAGGTCGACCCGCTCCTGTCGGTCATTGCCGCCGGGGCTTTTATCTTTCTGCTGGGGGTGCTGACGTATAAATTGATCATACGTTACACGATCGGCAAATCCCCATTGGCGGCCCTGCTGGCGACCTTCGGCCTCGCCATGTTTCTCAAAAACTTCTGTCTGAACCGTTTTTCACCCAATTTTCTTATCCTTTCAGATACCTGGCTTGGAGACAAAACATTCCAGGCGGGTGGCCTGATCATCTCGCTGCCGCAGCTGGCTGCCGGTGTCCTGTCGCTTGCCGTAATCGGGTTGGTATATGCGCTCATCAACACCACCCGGTTCGGTTGGGCCGTCCAGGCTACAGCCATGGACCGTGATGCGGCTGAACTCATGGGCATCAATACGGAGCGCATCTATATCCTGATCTTTGGAATCGGCGGGGCCTGTGTCGGCGTGGCCGGCGGCATTATGCCCTCTTACCTGGCCGTGCATCCGGAAGTAGGTTCGCTGTTCGGCCTGATCGCATTTGTCTGCGTCGCCATGGGCGGCTTCGGGAGCATCCCGGGCGCGCTTCTTGCCGGGCTCCTTGTCGGTGTTACAGAGGCTCTTGCGGGTTTCTACATTGCGCCGGTCTTCAAATACATTGCCGTCTTCGGTCTGTATCTATCGGTCGTCTTTTTGCGCCCGAAAGGTATCTTAGGGTGGTGAAACCCATGCGGCGGAAGGCATTAGACAAAAAAGATGCGATCTGGCTTGGTTTCGTGGCGCTCCTGGCGCTGCTGCCGTTGGCTCCTGTCGTAGCCGCCAATTCCTTCCACATGCATGTGATGATTCTCATTTTGCTCTTCGCCAGCATGTCCCAGGCATGGAACATCATCGGCGGCTATTGCGGCCAAGTGTCTTTCGGCCACTCTGTGTTCTTCGGCATCGGGGCTTACGGTGCGGGAATGGCCGTTGTTACTTATGGCGGCACGCCGTGGCCGGGAATACTGATCGGCATGATTGCGGCGACGGCCGTCGCCCTGGTCATCAGCTACCCCTGCTTCAAGCTGAGCGGACACTATTTTGCCATCGCCACCTTCGCCATCGTGGAGATTTTCAACCGCGTCTTTCTTGTCTGGGACTGGGTGGGAGGCGCCATGGGACTGGATTACCCGCTGGTTGTTGAAGGCATGAAGAATCTGATGTGGTACAATACCAAAACGGGCTACTACTACTGCGCGCTGTTTCTTTTCCTGCTTGTCTTCGGTTTGGTGCGGTGGCTCGAAAGCCACCGCTTCGGATACTACATGCGCGCCGTGCGGGAAGGGCAAGAAACCGCCGAATCCCTCGGCGTCAACAGTACGGCCGTGAAATTGGCAGCCATGGCTCTCTCGGCCGCCCTCTCGGCCCTCTGCGGCGCCTTTTTCGTGCAGTACAATTTCCGGGTGGACCCGCCGATGGTCATGTCGCTGGACATGTCTATGAAGTTCGTGCTGATCACCATCATGGGCGGGTCGGGAACCCTTGTCGGCCCTCTGCTGGGCGCTGCGGTGCTGATCCCGCTGCAGGAGTACACCCGTGCATTCTGGGGCGGTCTGGGCGGCGGGGTGGATTTGATCATTTTTGGACTGCTCATTATTATCATGGTCGTCAAACAACCAGCCGGGATGATCGGCATTATCCGTGATATCCGCAGGCGGATTTTCAGGCGTAAGAGCATTGCGAAGGGAGACTCGACCCGTGGCACTCCTTGATGTCCGCGATGTGACAATGAAATTCGGAGAATTGGTCGCCAACGACCGGGTGAGCTTCACGGTGGAGTCCGGATCGATTGTCGGACTGATCGGCCCCAATGGGGCCGGCAAAACGACCCTTTTCAACTGCATCACCGGTTTCCTCAAGCCTGCCGGCGGCAGCATTCACTTCGACGGTGTAAACCTCACCGGGATGACGACCT
>CAYXQK010000121.1:0-4137 GCA_964467445.1 uncultured Syntrophaceae bacterium | reverse complement strand
GTCATCGCCGCATATATGGACGAGCATAAAATCTATAATGTGTTCCATGATTTTTATCATCGGTTGACCCGCGGCATGACCAGTGCCGGCGTGACCAGCAAGGTCCACGCCGTAAACGTGGACGCCACGCTTACCTGCATTCTGATGGGCATTACGTGGCCGCTTCTGGTGGAGAAGAAGATCACCGTCGAACGTGCGCTCGACCTGCCGTTTCTCGCCTTTGCGTTGGGGAGGGTGGCCGGCGGTGCAGGCGAATATCTTGACCATCGCGAAAGCGGGACCGATATGGACATGCGCATTCCCGTGAGTGAATGCAAATTCCTCGGACGTGTCCAGGATTAGAGAGCCTTGAAAAATGGCTTCGCCGCGGCTCAAAAATCTTTTCCGCTAAGAGGACGACCAGATGTAATCATGATTCATGGCAAGCCGTTAACGTAATCTCTGCAAAGGCGGAAAACATTTGATTCGCCGCTTGCGAGCCATTTTTCGGCGGTTATTCAAAGGATAGTCTTCAAGGAAAAAAACATTTCACAGGAGGGCAGGCAATGGGGAAATCACTGACCAGGAAACTTTTGGAATCACATATTGCGGAGGGATCCTGGAACCCGGGATCTGAGATCGCCATCCGGATTGATCAGACGCTCACGCAGGATGCAACCGGCACCATGGCCTACTTGCAGTTCGAAGCCACCGGCCTGCCGAAAATCGCGACCGAACTGTCGGTTAGCTACATCGATCATAACACCATTCAAGTCGGCTTCGAGAATGCAGATGACCATAAATATCTGCAGTCGATCGCCGTTAAATACGGTATCATCCTCTCTCGTGCCGGAAACGGTATCTGCCATCAGGTGCATCTTGAACGTTTCGGCAAGCCGGGTAAAACGCTGCTCGGGTCCGATTCCCACACGCCGACTTGCGGCGGCATCGGCATGATCGCCATTGGCGCCGGCGGACTGGATGTCGCTCTCGCGATGGGCGGCGCGCCCTTCTACCTTGTCTGCCCCAGGGTCGTTAAAATCAATTTGACCGGCAGGCTCAAACCCTGGGTGTCGGCCAAAGACGTGATTCTTGAAGTGCTTCGCATTTTCGGCACCCGGGGCAATGTCAATACGGTTTTCGAATACGGGGGTTCCGGGGTAAAAGCCTTTTCCGTTCCCGAACGTGCGACCATTACGAACATGGGCGCGGAATGCGGCGTCACCACGTCGGTATTTCCCAGCGATGATATTACAAAGACGTTCCTCATGGCGCAGGGCCGCCTCTCCGACTTCTCAGAGATCACCGCTGACGGAGATGCGGAATATGACAAGTTCGTAGAGATCAACCTGTCCAAACTTGTGCCGCTGGCAGCGACGCCGCACTCACCCGGGAATATCGCCACGGTGGAGTCGCTGCAGGGAATGCCGGTGGATCAGGTTTGCATCGGCTCTTGCACCAACTCGTCTTACAAGGATCTTGCAACCGTCGCGCGCATCATGAAAGGCCATGTCGCTGCACCGAACGTGAGCCTGGTCATTGCCCCCGGCTCCCGGCAGGTCATGCAGAATATCGACAAAGCCGGTTACCTGAGCAGTCTCATTGCCTCCGGCGCACGCATCGACCCGTCGGCGTGCGGATTCTGCATCGGCAACAGCCAGTCGCCCTCAACAAGAGGGATTTCGCTGCGCACGTCCAACCGCAACTTTGAGGGTCGGTCCGGCACCCATGACGCCCAGGTCTATCTGGTTTCATGCGAAACAGCAGCGGCAGCGGCCATCACGGGAAAAATCACGGACCCGCGGAAACTCGGAATGAAATATCCCAGGGTTACCATGCCGGGAAAATTCATGATTGACGACAGTATGTTTATCTTCCCGAATGCGATCGAGGATTCCTCCCCGGTCGAGATTTTCCGCGGACCGAACATCGGCGCTCCTCCGACCAATGACCCCTTCCCTGCTGATATCAAAGGTACGGCCACCATCAAAGTCGGCGACAAGATCACCACTGACCACATCATTCCGGCAGGCGCAAGGATGAAATACCGTTCAAATGTACCCAAATATTCAGAGTTTGTGTTCGAGACGGTTGATGCGTGGTTTTCTGCACGCGCCAGACAGATTCGGGATGCAGGCAGGCACAATATCATTGTCGGCGGTGAGAGCTATGGAGAAGGCTCATCGCGCGAACATGCGGCCATTTGCCCGATGTTCCTCGGCGTCAAGGTCGTTCTGGCCAAATCATTCCAGCGCATTCATACGGATAATCTGGTCAATTTCGGTATTCTTCCCGTTACCTTTAAAAATGAAAAGGATTATGAAAGAATCGACCAGAACGATGAGCTTGAAATTGTTAAAGCAGCCGAATCAATCACCAGCGGCGAACCCATTGTGGTCGAGAACAAAACGAAAGGAATAAAGATCGAAGTCATGTACGGTCTGACCGAACGGCAGAAGCAAATCATTCTTGCCGGCGGCTCGCTGTCCATGCAGAGAAAGAAGGCGTAGGGCCGTATCGATAAATATCATGGATGAAGAAACGATCATACTCAGGAGGCTTTGGTGATGGCGAAGAAGATCAGCACAAAAAACGTAATCGTTGAGATGGACGGCGATGAGATGACGCGCGTCATGTGGGCCATGATTAAGGAGAAGCTCCTTGCCCCCTACGTGGACATTAAAACCGAGTACTATGATCTCGGCCTCGGGAAACGCGACGAAACCGACGACAAGATCACTCTGGATGCTGCCGAGGCCATCAAAAAGCACGGCGTGGGCGTGAAGTGCGCGACCATCACCCCGGACAAAAATCGCGTCAGGGAGTACAACCTCAAGCAGGAGTGGAAATCTCCGAACGCCACGATCAGGGCTCAACTGGACGGCACGGTGTTCCGCAAACCCATCCTGGTGAATAACATAAAACCCGCTGTCCGCTCATGGACTCAACCCATCATCGTGGGGAGGCACGCCTACGGAGATGTTTACAAGAACACCGAATTCAAGGTGCCCGGTCCCGGAAAGGCGGAGCTTGTTTACACCGACGACGCGGGTCGTGAGCTCTTCCGCGGCACGATTCAGGAATTCAAAAAAGGCGGCGGCATCATCCAGGGCATCCACAACACCGATTCCTCTATCCGCAGCTTTGCGAGGGCCTGCATGGAATATGCAATGGACCAGAAGGTGGACCTCTGGTTCGGTGCAAAGGACACGATCTCTAAGACCTACGACGGAAACTTTCGCGACATCTTTGCGGAGACCTTTGAAAAAGAGTACAAGGACAAGTTTTCGAAGACCGGGATCCAGTTCAACTTCACCCTCATCGACGATACCGTGGCCCGGATCATGAAGTCCGAGGGCGGCATGCTCTGGGCCTGCAAGAACTACGATGGCGATGTGATGTCCGACATGGTGGCCTCGGCCTTTGGCTCTCTGGCCATGATGACTTCGGTGCTGGTTTCACCCAACGGCTGGTTTGAGTACGAGGCCGCTCATGGCACCGTGCAGAAGCACTACTATAAACATCTGAAGGGCGAGAAGACCTCCTCGAACTGCATGGCCATCCTGTTCGCCTGGACGGGCGCACTGCGGAAGCGCGGTGAACTTGATGGGACGGAGCTGGTGGTCCTATTTGCAAATGCCCTTGAAAAAGCAGCGCTTGCCACGGTTGAAAGCGGCATCATGACCGGTGATCTTGCAAATCTTGCAGAACCGCAGGCAAAGAAGATCTGCGGTACGGAGGAGATGATCGACGAGATCGCCAAAATGTTGGATACGATCTGGAAATAAAATATTCTGGATGTTCTGGTGAAAAAATTCAATTCATTCAAGAAAAAACGCATGCCTTTCTGAAGCCACACGCCGCCGTGGTCATAAAATATTCATGATAACAATGGATAATCAATACCTTGTGCCCCGTATCTTATTGACATGCAACTCCGCTCTGCTTATAGTTCCCCCGTCAAAAAGCAATGTCTTACCAATCTCCCCCAATGTCTGGAGGTTTCAAACATGCAGAACCACGTTCATCATGCCCATCTGTTTGCTTCCGATCTCGATGCCGCCTTGATATTTTACCAGGAAATGTTCGGGGGAGAGATCCTGGCCGACTTGAACATGGCCGGCGTCCGAAATGTGTTCGTGGCTGTCGGCAAGGGGC
>CAYXQK010000120.1:0-11488 GCA_964467445.1 uncultured Syntrophaceae bacterium | reverse complement strand
CGGATGCTCCGGGGGGACGGCGTTTTTCCGGACAGCTTTTGCGATCGCCTCCGGGGTCATTTTTTCAAAGCCCTCAAAAAGCGGAATGTCTTTCACTGCAAGCCATTCATCCATGGCCTTCACAAGGCGGTCGGCCGTCCGCTGGTTGTAAATATTGGCCTTTAACGCCGGATCCTGAAGCTTTTCACGGCCCTATTCCCGGGCCGCCGGCCAGAGGGCCTGAAGATCCGAAACCGCCCCGTGAAAGGCGGCAAGGGATTCCCGGAGGGCGGCTGGGGAAGGGGGGGCTCCATCGGGGAGGACGCGGATATCGGGATTCAAGGCGATATTTCCCGCCCCGGACAGGAATGAGGCGGGACTGAAACCCTGACTCAGGGCATATCCGACCAGCTCGGGCAGGGCTTCGTAAAAATGGGTCCGCCAGAAATCATGAATAATTTCATCCTTCAGGCGGCGCTGGTCTGTCACGAGTTCGGTGTCAAAAAGGGCGCCGCTTTCAAAGGCATGTTCATGAAGCATGCGCCGGCAAAAACCGTGGATGGTGAAAATGGCGGCTTCATCGAAATCCCGGAGTGCGGCTCGCAGGCGCTCAGAGGCCTCCCTGCGGGCAGCGGGATCGGGGCAGAGCTTCACGAGCGCCTGCAGAAACTCGTCGTTGCTTTCCTGATGTAAAAAAGCCTCCAGGGCGTCCCGGAGCTTGCGGCGGATGCGGTCTTTCAATTCGGCGGTGGCCGCCAGGGTAAAAGTGACCACCAATATTTCCCGGACCGGGATGGCCCGCTCGAGGATCAGGCGGACATAGAGCCCGGCAATGGCATAGGTCTTGCCCGTGCCGGCGCCGGCTTCGATGAGATGGGCGCCCTTCAGGGGGCTTGTCACAAGATCAAAGGGATTCATGCCTTCGTTCCGGGTTTCAACAGCGGTTCATAAATCATTAGCGATAGTCGCTCAAATTCTTCATCCAGGGGGTCCTGCTCGCCGAAACAACGCCGGTAATAGTGGTCTTTCGACTCGCCGTGCCCGTATTCAGATTCCGCCCAGATCCGCCGTGCCGCCCGGCGCGCCTCCGGCGCGTGTTTCCCTTTCACCAGAAGCTGTTCCGCAAATTTCAGGGAAGATTCCGGAAAGAACTTGAGTGGAATGGTCAATCCTTTCAAGTAGATTATTAATAATTGTTCAAGAACTGCTTGAGCATTTCCGACCGGCGGACACGACCACGCCTGATCACGACCGATCAGGGTGCTCCCGAGGAGGTCATGACCGCTTGACAGCAGGATCAGATGATGAATCCACAGCCGCAGATAATCTTTTGCTTTCAGATCGGCATAGCGAAAGTGGAACAGGCCGCTTCGGTATAGATTTTCGATGCGACCGTTCAACCTGAACCCGGCGATATCCAGACCAATGTCGGCCGGTCCTGACGTTTCTCCCGTCAGCCAGGGTTTGATTCCGGCAGCAAAATTATCCGCCTCCCGAACCAGGCTTCCATAGGTGCAGGCGCCCACGTTTCCATGAGGAAGCCGGCCGGAAGCGCGGAATACCGGGAAGAGCGCTTCGAGGTTTTGTCCGGCGAGCGCCTTTTCCACGAACCGTTGTTCAAGGTCGTATTTTTCTAGACCGCTGATGTCGAATGCCTCCCGGTCGATGAGGATGTCCGTATCCTCCCTGAGGGTCGCCGCCAGGCGTCTTTCGACCAGAAAACGACAGGGATTTCTGAAAAAATGAACCAGATCGCTGATTTCAATGATTTTCCAGTCCTCACCGGGATCGGGGAGGGGGTTGGCAAAGAATATCGGCGCATCTGGGCGGGGTTCCTGCAGACGACGGGCTGCGCGGCTGTTTTCTCCGGAATAACTGAACAAGCTTGATTCTACTGAAAAATAGTCAGGGTGGAAGGCCTGCAGGCGGTGATTCGTCATGAGGTGCTCCCTGATCCCGCCCTCCTGCAATGCAAAACCCTGTTCGACGGCATCCAGCAATTCCGAAACCAGGACGGAAGGGGGCAGGGTGCTGCTGTCTGCGATGCTATGGCCCATGTAGCTGATGATCAGCTTCTGTCTGGCCGAAAGCAGCGCTTCCAGAAAGAGATACCGGTCGTCATGACGCCGTGAACGGTCGCCCGGCCTTGGATGTTTCGCCATGAGATCGAAGCCCTGCGTTCGGGATGGGCGTGGATAACCGTCATGATTCATCCCCAGCAGGCAGATCACCTTGAAAGGAATGCTGCGCATGGGGAGCATGGCGCAGCAGGTGACGCCGCCGCTGATGTATCCGGTGCCGGCGCCCTGTTGTTCAAAGTGCTGTCCTAAAAAGAACTTGACGACCTCGATGACCACCGGGGCGGCAAAGCCGGAACGCTCGCTTAGCCGGATCAGCCTCTGGAGGGCCTGGCGGACCTCCTGCATGTCCTGCTGGGTCTCCTCGTCGCCCTCAAAAAACTGATTCAGCAGGGATGACAGGACGGACGCCCAATCGGCCGGCGTTCTGGACTGCCTCAGAACCGTCACGCTTGCGAAAAGGCCATTCAGATATTCGGCCAGACGGCCGAGCGTCTGCGCCTCCAGTCCTTCGATCGCGTCATGGGGCAGAATGCCCTCAAACAGCCGTTCATCCCTTCCCGGCATGGCATAGCCCAGAAAGAGCCTCTGAAGACCGGCCATCCAGGTATTCTCCGGAAAGCCCGGCAGTCCTTCCCGGCGACGGGACTCCCCATCGACGCCCCATCTGATCCGGGCGCCGATGACCCACTGCCGGACCCGCTCCATGTCCTCTTCCGACAGCCCAAATTTTTTTTTGACCGGGGGCGTTTCCAGCAGGGCAAGAACCGAAGAGACCTCGAAACGGCCGCCGGAGAGCTCCAGGAGATTTAGAAAGGCGTCCATGATGGGGCTGTCATTTCTGAAGCTCCGGTCGGCGATGGTGAACGGAATCCGGGGGACGGCGGTTTGATCGGGAGAGGGCGCCGTGTGGGTGTCAAAAACGGCCTGGATCAGTGGGGCATAGGCGTCCATATCCGGCGCCATGATCAGGATATCCCGGGGGAGCAGGTCCGGATCGTCATCAAAAAGGGCCAGAATTTGATCATGCAGCACCTCCACCTCGCGCATGGGGCTGTGGCAGGAATGGATCTGCAGGGAACGGTCCCGGGGATCGATGCAGGTTTTCGCCCGGCCCCCCGTCCCTCTTTCCCGGAGATTCAGAATATCGGACTGGATTGTCTTCAGGAGGGTGGTTTCACCGGGATCGGCAAAGAGGTCGTATTCCTCGCCGGGCAACTCCGCAAGCCACCGGAAGAAATCGCGACCCTGTGTTCCCAATGAGGCCAGCAGGCTGTTGCCCCCTTCCAGATGGAGGTCTGCTGCGGACAGGGTTTTCATCCCGGTGGATTCTCTGATTTTTTCGACGGCCCTTCCCGTTTCCCGGTCGGACCGGATGTCCGTCCAGAATTCCCGGCAGGGATTCAGGGCAAAGAGGTTGACATTCAGTCGCCCGGACAACTCATAGAGTATCTCAAGATGGAAGCGCGGAAGCCAGGAGATCCCGAAGATGGAAATGCGTTCCGGCAGGGGATAAGATGTCGACAGGGGGCTCCGGATCCGCTCTAACAGAGTTTGCCGGAGGAGGGCCGGATGGTCACTTTTATCACCCTCCCGGATTTTCCGCCAGAGATCGGCCTGCCAGGCTTCCTCGCCGGGCCCGTTTTGACCCGCCTCCCAGTCCAGCATCATGTCCGGACGGAAAACCAGATACTGATCAAAAAGGTCAGCCAGGCGGCAGGAGAGCTGGTAGCATTTGAGTCCCGTGGCGTCGTCCTGCAGATAGCGCCGGAGGCTTGCAAATTCAGGATAGGGGAGGCGGGCGGGCAGTTCTCCCATAATCCGCCATGCCATGATTTCCGGATCATAAGTCGGCGCCTCCCGGTGTTGAGGCAGCATGATCCTGAACAGCTCGTCCAGAAAGGTGTTGGGAAAGGGAAAGCGGATATTGGCGCAGATGCCTTGATGGCGGGCCAGTTCCATGGACAGCCAGCGTTCCATTCCCCTGCTCTGGACGATGACGATCTCCGGCGACAGGGGGGAGGACAGCGGGTTCCGGATACATTCAGTCAGGGAGCCGGCGAGAAGTTCCAGCCGGTTTCCGGTATAACGTTTCAGGCCTGCCATCACGCATTCCATTTTCACACATTCTGTATTTAAATATTCAACAATTCTAATGGCTTGTCAACTATGAAATCCGGATGGGCTGCCGCCAGCCGTTCCCGGTTGTGCCATCCCCAGGTGACGGCCACCGTTTTGATACCCGCCATTTTTGCCTCCCGGATGTCCCCGGTGGTATCGCCGATGTAATAGGTTTGATTTTTGTCCGCATGGTACTCCGAAACGGCATGGTTGATCTTATCTATTTTGCTCAGCAGAAAATCGGAGCCGAGAATCGCCTTGAAGCAGCCCTCAAAACCGAAACGGGTGAGCTCATTCCGGATGGTATTTTCGTCGCCGGAAGAGATAATGACCAGGGGATACCGGCGGTTCATGGCAGCTACCACTGGCAGTAAGCCCTCGAAGGGTTTCATCTCGTCATAGTTGACTTTCGCCAGAATGGGTCCGGCCGCCTGCATGAAGGTATTCAGATCAACGCCTTTTCGGACGATCATGGTGTAGAAATTATCGTCAAACAGATCCAGAAAATCTTCCCGCGACTTGAGAATCGGCTGTCCGATCACGTCGAGGCATTCCCGCACCGTCTGTTCGAAGACCTTCAGGGAATCCACCAGCACCCCGTCGCAATCAAAAAGAAAAAGTTTATTATCCATAAATCCTCTCACTGACTTAAGGATGCAGCGCAACGCAGCATCCGGACTTTTTACGGTGCCGTCATGGTTGCCGGCAGATACAGCGCGATCTGCGGGAACACCATCAGCAGGGTCAAACAGACGACCATGGCCAGGAAAAACGGTAAGATCCCGCGGAATATCGTATCCATGGGAACCTCAGGAGATATGCCGCTGATGATAAACACATTCATTCCCACAGGCGGCGTGATCAGGCTCATTTCCATAAGCACCGTAATGACGACGCCGAACCAGATGGGATCAAAACCAAGCCCCGTCACCAGGGGGTAGACAATGGGCAGGGTCAGGATCATGCTGGCCAGGCCGTCCATCAGGCAGCCCAGCATGATGTAGATGAGGCAGATGATCGCCATCACCACATAGCGGTTGACGCCCAGTCCCGTCATCCAGGTCGAGATCATGTCGGGCATCTGGCTGATCGTCAGGAAATAGCCGAAGATATTGGCGCCGATCAGGATCATGAAGATCATCCCGGTGGTGAGCGTGGCCTCGACCAGTGAATCCGTCAGGGTTTGCCGGGTCAGCCGCCGCTTGATCAGGGTGATAAGAAGCGCCCCGCAGGCCCCCATGCCGGCCGCCTCGGTGGGGGTGAACCAGCCGGCATACAAACCGCCGATAATCAGAAAGAACAGGGAAAAGGTTCCCCAGGTGTCCTTCAGCGAAAGGATCTTCTCCCGCAGGGGAAATCTTGGGCCGGGAGGTCCCAGTGAGGGATTGCGCCGGGTAATGAGATAGATGGTCATGATGAAAAGCCCGCTCAGCAGAATGCCCGGCAGGATCCCCGCGATGAAAAGTGTGCCGATGGGCTGCTCCGTCAGAATTCCGTAAATGATCATGACGGTGCTCGGGGGGATCAGGATGCCCAGCGTACCCCCGGCGGCGACACAGCCGGTGGCCAGGGCGTCGTTGTATTTGAACCTTTTCATTTCCGGCAGCGCAATGGTGCCCATGGTCGCCGCCGTGGCCATGGACGATCCGGAAATGGCGGCGAAACCTGCGCAGGCCGCTATGCTCGCCATTGCCAACCCCCCGGGCAGAGAGCCGATCCATCGGTAGACCGCCTGATAGAGCTCGAAGCCCATGCGGGAATGGGTTGCGAACTGCCCCATGAGAATGAAGAGCGGAATGACCGTCAGGGTGTAGGAGGCGCCGGTTTTATAGGCGACCATGGCCAGCATGGAAAAACCGGCAGTCCCGGTGGAAAGCAGAGAAAATCCCAGAAACCCGACGACGGCAAGGCAGAAGCCGATGGGCATCCGGAGAATCAACAGCAGCATCATGCAGAAAATGCCGATCAGGCCGATGGTCAGGGGTTCCATGACGTCCTGATCTCCCGGAGTGCCGCCAGGCACCTCATGAGCAGGACAAGCGCCAGGAAGGCCCAGCCCGCAGCAACGGCATAAATGAAGGGATATTTTGGAATCCAGAGATCCAGCGACACCTCGCCGGAACTCCGGATGGCGTCGGCGTAAACGAGCACCGACGCGGTCATGACACAGCAGAAGAGAATGCAGATCGTCCGGGTGACCATGGCCGCGAGCATGCGTGCCCGCGGCCGGAAACGCTGCATGATGAGATCCATGTGAACATTGCGATCCAGCCGTTCGGTCTGCGCCAGTGCAAGGAAGACCACCCCCGCCATCATGAATTCCGTCAACTCCAGGGTGCCCAGAATGCCCCGGCTGAGGACCTTTCTCAGGATAACGTCGGCCATGGTCAACAGCATCATGGCAAAGAGAATCCCGGCGCTCAAGCGGTTGAGAAGGCCGGCGGCGGCATCAATCCACTTCATTTCGCTCTGTTTCCGGCGATAGACCGGTGGAGGGCCTCTATCATTTCCCGGGCGGGCAAGCCCTTTTGTAGGGCTTTTTCAATCCATTCGGACTCCATCACCTTTACCCGATCCATGTGCTTCCGGATTTCCGCCGCCGGAAGGGGGTACATTCTGATTTTTCCCGAGGCGTTCATTTTCGTTACCGTGTCGGCGTCCAGCTTGTCGTAAAGCTTTGCGGCGCGAATCCCCCATTCCCTGCCGGATGCCTTTTCAATGGCTTTTTTGGCGTCATCCGGCAGGCTGTTGAATTTTCCCCTGTTCATGACCACCACCATAGGCGCCGTGTACACGTTCAACCGGGCGCTATGCCGGATCAGATTCTCCAGTTTGAAATCATAGATGGCCGAAGTCGGCGCCAGGGTCCCGTCAATGATTTTTTTACCCAGGGCCCCGTGCAGCTCGGAAAGGGGCATGCCGACGGGGTTGGCGCCCAGCAGTTTCAGCGTCTGGCTCATATAGGCCGAGGGTGTTCTGATTTTCATGCCCTTGAGGTCTTCGAGGGTGTGGATCGGTTTTTCAACGGAAAAGAACTGGCCGGCGTCACAGCTGTAGAGCCACAGCACTTTATAATCTTTATAGTCTTCGGCAAGATAGCGATCGAAGAGGTCATAGAAAACCCGGGTGGCATGCTCGGCGTTGTCAAACAGAAAGGGGAGATCGAGGGCCGATGTCCGGGGAAAGCGGCCGGTCATGTAGGAGGGCACAAAAAAAGCGATATCCGTGATACCCGTCCTGACGGAGTCTGCCAGCTGGGTGGCGTCTCCCAGGGTGCCGCTCGGATATAGCCTGATTTTGACCTTGCCGCCCGTCAGTTCCTCAACCTTTTGGGCAAAAGGCAAGAACGATTGCTGATGCTGGATATGCATGGGCGGCATGAAATGCGCCATTTTCAGTTCGATGGTCTCGGCGCGCACGCCTGGCGGGCTGAAGAAGATTGCGGCGGCCAGCAGGACAGCCGTCACCATTACCGATAAGATCCTGTTTTTCATCTCGAAGCCTCCTGTTTAATAAGTCATGGGAAGGTGTTTTGTTTTAAACAATTTCGCGAAGATTACAAGAAAAAAGTGAAAACACTCATGATTCCCAGCCTTCTCTTCCGCCGTCACTCCTGATTGAGCTTGTTGCCGATGACCGACTGGAGCTGCCGATGCTGAATATATCCCAACAGTGACAGGAGCGCCAGGGCAGTCAGGATCAGCAGCATGCCCCAGGCCTCCAGGACGGCCGGCCGCTCGCCCAGCTCAATCGCTGCCGCGATGGTGCCGATCACCGGTGTGGCAAGGGTTCCCATGCTGGCCACGCCAGCCGGCAGTTTGCTCAGGATGAAGAACCAGAGCACGAGCGCCAGGCCTTGACTGACGACGGAGCTGTACAGCAGACCGATGGTAAAATAGGGGGTCCACTGGACCGGTCTGTCCGAAGCGATGAGCGCGATTACGACCAGCGGCAGGGCGCCCAGAAGCATCTGCCAGGCCGTGAGCGAAATCAGGTCAAAAGAATGTTTCCGGGTCATGATCTTGGTCATGATGGCGCTGAGCGCCCAGGCCACACCGGCCAAAACGGCGAAAAGTTTGCTGATGAAGGTGCTCTGAAGATTCCAGGGTTCCAGAACGATCATCAGCCCTGAAAAAGCCAGGAGTACAGGGATCCACTGGGCGCCCCGGATGTGTTCGGCCAGGATGGGCCATGCCAAAAGCAGAACCCAGAACGGCATGATATAGACGAGGATGGCCGTCTTGCCGACGCCGCCCGTTACCAGCGCCAGCGTGACCAGTCCGATGCAGGCCGTGGTGGAAACAAAGCCCAGGAGGGCGGTCATCCAGAAGGCTTTGGGACGCAGGGGCCGGCGCTTCCAGAGCAGCAGGGCAAAGAGGCTGACGGCGCCGATGCCGGTCCGCAGGGCGGCGAAATCATAGGCGTCCGCGTATTGCAGACATTCCTTCATGACCACCCAGTTGTAGCCCCAGATGAAAGACAGCGCGGCGATGGCCAGGATGGCCGGCTGGTAGACCTTTTTATGATTCATATTGCCTGCAATTTTATATGAAAATGCCCCCTCCCTGTATCCCTCCCCTTCGACGGGGGAGGGAGGGGTGGGGGTGATTTTCATCCTTGCGTTGTGCCCGTGCTGGGCATGGGGGTTAGAAGAAGTCGCATGCCCGGCATGATCAGAAAAATCATTGAAGTATTTTCTGAAAACAGTGTATGATGGCAAGCAAACTATAGAACAAGACAGGCGGACCGTCAATCATCAATTAGGAGGTTCATCGTGGACAAATTGATCAATTTATTTAATCAATACTATGACGGGATGATGGACTGGTACCAGGCACTCACCTTTCTTGAGCAGATGGGCGTCCTGTTCGGTCTTTTTGTCCTCGCCTTTGGAATCGTCGCTTTTTTCATTATTCGAAAATGACCATCGGGCATTTTGATGCCGATGAAACTGCAAAAACTGAAAAAAGGAGAAAAAATGAGAGTCAGGGTATCGGCCGTGTTCGAACGGGGGAATGAAATTTTATGCATGAAATACATCTATGGTGGAAAAGAAGTCTTCGCCATCCCCGGCGGCGGCGTGGACAGGGATATCCCTCTTCATGAAGCCATCCTCAGCGAATGGAAGAGTGAATTGGGCGTCAATCTGGAAATTGGCGATGTCATCATGCTGGGAGAGGCGCCGGGCACGAAAAGACATCCGCAGACACTTCATGTTATTTTCGCTGCAACAGAAGTTCATGGTATCCCAAGAATCAGACCTGATAACACGCACTCCATCGATATTGCGTGGGTTCCCATAAAAAAACTGAAGGAATCCCCGCTGTATCCGGATGTCGGAAAGCAACTTTATGATTATTTTTCAAATGCGCCGAAATCCATTGTGTTTATCGAAAACTGCATGGAGAGGGGATACTGGTAAAACAGCTCATTCCTGGCGGTTTTTCACGCTTACGCAAACCCGCACAACTCCTCTGAATATTCAAAAGCGGAAATCAGGATCATCGACGAGGGACGACATGATTCGGATTGACAGTTATCTGCACAGGAACGTTCTGAGCCAGCTCATCCGGCGCTGGATGTACGACGAGGTCCATCCCGCCGATGCGGATCTGATCGCCCGTCTGATCAATTTCAATCACCTGTTCGTTTCCCGTTATCTGCACCTGTTCTCTGAGAGCATTTTTCAGGGACTCTATCCGGACGGCATCCGTCAGCGGCAGGCCCTGCGGAAAGGAGACCTCAAGGACGCCCTAATCGCCCGCCCCCCTTACCGCAATCCGCGCATCGACGAGTTGATCCGCAACTACCGCGCTCACCCGGAACGCTATTACTGCGACACCCCGTTCCACGGCATCCTGTTTTTCACAATGCGGGAGGGGATAGACGAATGTATCGGTTCCAGCCGGATCAAGCGGGTCCGACGCCTGGCGGAAAAAGCGGCTCGCCGGATCATCGACCGCATGTTCGACAACATTAAAAGACATGCCGACGGCCTTGCGGACGACCGCGCCCGGCGCCTGGGCATTTCCCGTGACCAGCTCGTGACCCCGCCACAGGAAATGCAGGATGAATTCCTTCAAGCCGAGAGCCGCCTTCTGGAAGATCTGCGCCACAGGCGGCCGCTTCAGGATGACGGGGACATCGCGATCAACGACGTGGCAGGGATCAAGATGATCCTCGAAGCGCCGCAGCAGGAGCAACTCAAGGACGTGCTCGATCGCTTCCCCGATTGCCGGATCACGGAAGAAGAATTCCACGACGGTCGCTATAACGCCACGAATCTCATCGTCTGTTATCGTCCCGACCGGGAGCGCATCCTCGCTCGGCCGGTCAGCGGCAGAATCCTGTCCCTCATGCAGGCCCGCGGGATGGATCCGGAACAAATCCAGCAGGCCTTTGCCGATTTTGTCCACACCGGCGAAAAGACCGTTTCTCTGGAAATCATCGTCTCAAACTATGAAGAAACCCTTGAAAGTGAGATCGGCCGCTGCATCCATGAAGACCGCATCATCAGTCAGCGCCTGAGACAGCAATACCGGGGGCATCTGTCGAAAAACATCGAATATCTCATGGAATACCTCTTCGCCTTCCCGATATCGATGCAGCGCGACCTGACCGAACTGCCCATCAAGCTCTGGAACCGTTATCTGCCGGATT
Organism: uncultured Syntrophaceae bacterium; assembly: GCA_964467445.1. Taxonomy (GTDB): domain Bacteria; phylum Desulfobacterota; class Syntrophia; order Syntrophales; family Fen-1087; genus JAPLJM01. The sequence continues at coordinate 650 of CAYXQK010000120.1, read as the reverse complement.
ACTTCGACGAAGTCCTGAAGGATCTCTTCCACATCCCGTCGGACGGTCTGCTGGATGACGCCCAATGATGACGCCGCATCAAGCCCATCCAATATCGACACCAATATGGAAGTATTAGAAAAGAGGAAGCAGGCAATGACAGTAAGAGACGCCATACACGTTTTTAAGATCTCGCAGAGAAATTTCCATAGGAAGAGAACCACGGACAGCTATCGTTACCTTCTTGAGCATGAGAATAGGCGAGGTTTAAAAGGAAATCAGGAAAAGGAAATAACTCTTGACACTGAAGAAAATTCGCTTATATTCCCCCCCAACAAAAGGCCTTATCAATAACTCAATCCAATTGCAGTGAAAGTGAATGATGACTGAAAAGACGCTTGGAATCGATATTGGATCCACCACCTTGAAGCTCTGCCTGGTTTCGCAGGATAACGGCATTGAACACGCAATACTACCTCACGAGGGCGATCTCCCCGGGACGCTGACCCGGCTCATGGATCGCCTCGGCGTTGTCCCACCGCTGCGTGGCATCGTCACAGGTACGGAAGGGCGTCATCGCGTCGCGCTGCCCGAGGTCATCGCCGCGGTAGCTATCGAGAGCGGCCTTGATGCCGTGAACCTCAAGCCCCGCGCCGTCGTGTCCATGGGTG
>CAYXQK010000119.1:0-2678 GCA_964467445.1 uncultured Syntrophaceae bacterium | reverse complement strand
GTTGGCGCCGTACCCTTCGTCGCTCACGATCGCCTCCACATCCGTCGGATACCCTTTGGTGAAACGGTGCGTGAAAACGTTGATATTGCGCCGCTCCAGTTTATTTTTGAAGAGTTTCGCGGCCGGCTGATCATCGTAGCGCGTGATCACCACCCCCAGGACATCGATGTCCCATCCCCTGAGATCGTCAATGAGCTTGAGGGCGTCCGAATCGTAGGTAATGCCGAAATCGGCCCTGATTTTCTTTCTTTCAATGTCCCCGGCATAGATGCACAGCAGGATATCGGCCCTGTCTTTGAGCTCCCGGATGAGTCTCATTTTCACATTGGCGTCATAACCGGGCAGCACCCTGGCCGCATGAAAATCGTAGAGCAGCTTGCCTCCGAATTCGAGATAGAGCTTGTTGTCGTACTGTTGAACCCGTTCGACAATTTTGGCCGTCTGTTCCCGGATATAATGCTCGTTGTCAAATCCCTTTTTATCGCTCATGGATGCCCGCCGTCCCCCTGCATGGTTTGAATCCTTTGCATAACTCCAGAGCCCGATGAAAAATGGCTTCGCCGCCGCTCAAAATCTTTTTCGCATAAAATATGATAATGCTTAAATATGATTGAAATCAATAAATTAGTCTAATTAATGGAATCGCGAAAAATCTTTCATTCGCAGCTTGCGAACCATTTTTCATCGGTTATGCAAATCTCTCGGTTTGATTCTGCATCAGAAATCCCGCCCGCCTGCTCAGCGGAAGAAATGCGGCGCGGGCAGATCCTTGACCGTCGCAAGACCGTGCCGGGCGCCGATGACGGCCGGTACTGAATTCACGAGAACGGCCGCCGTGGCCTGATCTCCCGCCACGCCGCCTTCGATGCGGAGCCTGATTTCCGGTGTTCCCAGGATATGAACCAAATCGTGGGGCTCCTCGCATCCGACAAACATTCTCAGTTCCAGCGAGATGATCGTTTCACCGTTTTTGATTCCCTCCGCCGTGTGCTTGATCCCGGCCACATCGCCCGGTTTCAGCGAAAAATACGCCGTGTTCACGACTTTTTGAGCCATGACAGGCTCCACGGCCTCATGCACATCGTCTAAGGACAGGCCCAGTGTTGCGGCAACAAGATAGAGCGATTCAAGCAGCCCCACATGTCCCATGGTTTTGTTCGCAATCTGCTCCCGAAAGGCTTCCTGAGTCATGCCGGCGCCGACTTTCCTCTGCAGCGGATACCGTCGCGTTCCGGCATCGACGTGCCGCTCGACATGAACTTTCCTGACATCCTGGCACACCGCCGTCATAAACAAAGGCAGGGCGTCCATGACGAATCCGGGATTGACGCCGGCGCCGAGCACCGTGACGCCATGTTTTTTCGCAAGCGCATCCACGCGCTGCGACAGTTCGGTATTTTCATCCAGGGGAAACAGCAGCTCTTCCGACGATGACACGATGTTCAGCCCCGCCCGGATGATCTCTTCGAGTTCGGGATAGATCTTTCTGATCCGGGAACCGGTTGTATGCAGAACCGCGTCGGCTTGGGTCCCGGCAAACAGGCTCTTTGCGTTGTCCGTCACGGCAACACCCAGTTTCCTGTTCAGGCCGAGGATCTCTCCAAGATCCTTTCCGACGAGATCCTTTGAAATGTCAACAGCCCCCACGATTTCCATGCCGGATTTCTTCGTTACGAGCTTTGCCGTTTCGATCCCGATGGGGCCGAGCCCGTACTGGATCACCCTGATTTTCTTATTTTCCATTGGAAACCTCCCATTTGACTTTGGATACGTCCTTGCCGCCGTCCATGATCCGTTTCTTCCTCGCCCGCTGGAGGAGAAACACCGCCAGGAGGAGCGCGCCTCCGATGTAATCCGTGTAGGTTTCGGGGATGATGAGAAACGCCGCGGCGATTCCCGTCATGATCCTCTCCGGGATCGTGGAGTTGTACTTCAGATAGCCGATCATCGTCGCCCCCAGGGCGATGATGCCCAGGATGCAGGTGATCAGCACCTGGATGAACCACGCGTAGTCAAAGGGGGTCTTCCCGTCCAGAATCGTGGGCATCCAGAGGATGATCGGGGCGGCGACGAAAACATACGGCACGATCATGCCTGCAAAGGAGAGGCGGAAGGCGGTCAGTCCCGTCCGGAAGGGGTCCGCCCCCGATATGCCCGAGGCGGCATAGGCCGCCAGCGCCACCGGCGGCGTCACATCGGCCAGAACCGCGTAGTAGAAGACGAACATGTGCGAAACCAGCGGGTGGATTCCGAACTGCATCAGTGCCGGTGCGGCGATCATCGAGGCGACGATGTACTGGGCGGTTGTGGGAATGCCCATGCCGAGGATGAAGCAGGCGATCATCGTGAAGAAGAGGGTAAAGAAGAGCGTCATCCCGTGCATGGTCAGAAGGTGCAGAACATCGAGATGAAGCAGGGCGGAGGCGGTCTCCTGGGCCAGGTTGATGACTGTGGCGGCGAACTTGAGGCCGAGGCCGGTCAGCGTTGTTCCTCCGACGATGAAACCCACACAGGCGCAGGCGGCGCCGATGGCGATAGCGTTCTTCGTGCCCCATTCCAGGGCGCTCAGGATGTCGGGGACCCGCATCTTGCTCCCTTTGTAGAAGACCCCGACGCCGACAATCATCATGTTTGTCCAGAAGGAGCTGAGATAGGGATCCACGTTGTAGAGGAGCTGA
>CAYXQK010000118.1:0-2540 GCA_964467445.1 uncultured Syntrophaceae bacterium | reverse complement strand
TCCGAGGAAGTAGCCCTAATCAGGGCTGAAGAGCAGGCCAGAAAGAAAGCCGAGCAAGAAGCCCGTATCAGAGCCGAAGAGGAGGCCAGAAAGAAAGCCGAGGAAGAAGCCCGAATCAGAGCCGAAGAGGAGGCCAGAAAGAAAGCCGAGGAAGAAGCCCGAATCAGGGCTGAAGAGGAGGCCAGAAAGAAAGCCGAGGAAGAAGCAAGGATCAGAGCCGAAGAGGAGGCCAAAAAGAAGGCGGAGCAAGAAGCCCGAATCAGGGCTGAAGAAGAGGCCAAAAAGAAAGTCGAGGAAGAGGCAGGGCTCAGGGCCGAAGAAGAGGCCAGAAAGAAAGTCGAGGAAGAGGCAAGGCTCAGGGCCGAAGAGGAGGACAAAAAGAAAGCCGAGGAAGAGGCACGGATCAGAGCTGAAGAGGAAGCCAGAATAAAGGCTGAGGAAGAAGCCCGAATCAGAGCTGAAGAGGAGGCCAGAATAAAGGCCGAGCAAGAAAACCGGATCAAAGATCAGGAGGAACTGAGAAAGAAAGCCGAAGATGCCAGGTCGAAAGAAGAATCAAAAGCGCAAATGGAAGAAAAGGTGCAACCACTCTTCCAGGAAATGATACTGGAACATGCGCCAAGTGCTTTACCTGATGGAAGCGGATATTTGGGTGAATTACGGCGCGGCTTGCCTCACGGGCAAGGGATTATGAACTACCCTGATGGAAGAAAATACGTTGGAGAATGGAGAGTGGGGATGCGTGATGGTCACGGCATTTTTTCATCTCCTGATGGTTCAAAATATATAGGCCAATGGAAAGAAGACAAGAGAGACGGAAGCGGAACGATGACCATGGAAACCGGCGGGAAATATGTCGGTGACTGGGTAAACGACCTCTATGAAGGCCAGGGAACCTTAATCCTGCCCGACGAAAGAAAGTACACGGGGCAGTTCATTAAAGGTATATCCAATGGACATGGCGTCATGGAATTCCCCAACGGCGACCGCTATGAAGGCAAATTTAAGAACAACAAGTACCATGGCCAGGGAACATTGATCATGGCTGATGGCAGAAAATACAGTGGCCAACTGGAAAATGGACTGCCTCATGGCCAGGGGATCATGATATTAGCCAATGGCAAAAGATACGCAGGCGAGTTTAAGAACGGTAAATTTATCGGCTGATAAAGAGAAGACCCTATGATTAACAAAATTTCTCTCATGCACAAGTCTTCCCAGGATTCAAACGAAAACATGTTTGTTGAATTCCATTGGGAGGAAATCCTGCTGGACGGTGAGAGGACATGTACCTATCAGGATGGATCAGGCTACAGTGGTTCCTTTAAGGTAGGTAGTTTTCACGGCATCGGGACATTCACATGGCCGGATGGAAGTCGATATGAAGGCCAATGGGAAAACGATCAGCCCCATCCGCTGGGAACGATGCTTCTGCACGATGGATATAGATATGAGGGTGAATGGCAAAACGGTGTTGCGGAAGGGAAAGGTTCGGAAACGCTACCCGACGGCGGACGGTATAAGGGCCAATGGAATAACGGCCTGAAGGATGGGGATGGGGAAATGATCTTTGCCGACGGCAAAAGGTATCATGGAGAATGGAAGGACGGCATGATGCACGGCAAAGGGGTTCTTTTCTTTACGGATGGTTCCAGATATGAAGGGGAATGGGAGGAAAACAGACTTTCCGGCCGGGGCTCACTGATATTCTGGGACGGCAAGATACACAAGGGAGAGTGGAAGGACCACGAATTCAAAGTTCTTGAGATTTTGTGAAGACAGCTTCTTGCAGGAGATGAATTCATCCCCGGCGGCATTGAACCTCACTTTGATATTAATCTCTTTTTTTACTATGCGTCCAGTGCCAGATCAGGGTTTTGCCATCCTGCCGCAATTTGATGTAGCCCTTGTCGATAAACAGCCGTATGGTCTTGCGGATCAGGGCCGCATCCGTATCTGTGGCCGCTTCCAGGCGCTGGCAGAGTTGTTCCGCCGCCTCCTCGAGAATCTTCCCCCGGTCTTCAAATGCAGGATCGGAGAGCGGGATGCATCCCAGCGACTCGATGAGATCTTCCGACAGCAGACGATACACAAAGCGCGTCTTGAAATACCCCTCCACCTGCAGATCCTCTGTGGGCGTGTTCGTCTTCTCATAGTAACCGCGGACCTGCTTTTGCCAGCACTCGTTGATGACGCTTTCGAATTCGCCCACAAAAGCATTGATCTGCTCCGGAGAAAGCGCCGAGGTTCTCACGATGGCGCTGTTGGCGTCATAGCGGGACCAGTCATGCGTCAGGATTTCGAGGTCATAGCGGTCCACTTCTTCGCGGACGGTCGTGCCGGGGAAAGGCGCCAGAAAATGATAGCCGTAAAGTGAGCCCAGGCTGGCGGCGAACCGTTTGGTTTCTTCGAGGGTTTCCATGGATTCACCGGGCAGACCGACGACAAAGGAGGTATGGGCGAGCATGCCCACCTCGTTGCAGAGTCGGACGGCCTGGCGCGCTTGATCGAGCGTGATGTTCTTCCGGATGCGCTTGAGC
>CAYXQK010000117.1:0-5025 GCA_964467445.1 uncultured Syntrophaceae bacterium | reverse complement strand
ACGGTGACTGTTTATGCGCGGCTGAACGGACTGCTTATCGAGAAGGAGGCAACCCTCGGCACCTATGTCAATATCGGTGCCCCGCTCTGCGTAATAGCTAACCCGCAGAATCTTTGGGTAACGTTATCTGTCTATGAATCTGATTTCCCGTGGCTGAGGATTAACCAGGCAGTGGAGTTTCAGACCGAGGCATATCCGGGGGAGCGTTTCGAGGGACGGGTAGCGTCTATCGGGCCTGTTTTTAATAAAGAATCACGCACCTTCGAGGTTGTTGTAAAAATTCCGGAGAGCGTGGGCAAGCTGCGGGCGGACATGGCGGTGCGCGCGATAATCCGTGCAGAATTGACGGCCGGCCAGGCCAGCGGGCCGAAAGCTGCATCGGGAAAGCAGGTTCCCCTGGTAATACCCGCTACCGCGCCCCTGCTTACCGGAAAGCGGGCCGTGGTATATGTGGCAGTGACCGGAGAAAAGGGAATGTTTGAGGGACGGGAGGTGGTCCTGGGTCCCCGGGCAAAAAATTATTACGTGGTAAGGGAAGGGCTCAAAGAGGGAGAGCAGGTGGTCGTGAACGGAAGCTTTAAAATTGACAGCGCCCTGCAGATTTTTGCCAAACCAAGTTTGATAAATTCTATTGAGACTGACCAGGTGCGGATGCAGATTCCTGTTGCTGATAGTGCCACGGTCAATGCCGCACCAGTCGCTGCGCAGAAAAAATAGGCAGGTGTATTCCACCGGGATACCAGCATGAGTGAACCGCCAAAACTATCGTCTTCTTCCCCCAGCCTCATAGACCGGGTAATCTGGTTCTGCCTGAATAAAAAAATTATTATTTATCTTGCAATTATCTGTATTGTTATCGGGGGCATTGCCGTGGCTCCGTTTGACTGGAACCTCCGCCTGCTGCCGCGGGACCCGGTGCCGGTTGATGCCATCCCTGACATCGGAGAGAATCAGCAGATTGTTTTTACCGAGTGGGATGGCCGCTCTGCCACTGATGTAGAGAGCCAGATTTCCTATCCCCTGACAGTATCGCTGCTGGGAGTTCCCGGGGTAAAGACTGTTCGCAGCCTCTCCATGTTCGGCTTTTCCACCGTCTACGTCATTTTTAACGACAGCGTTGATTTCTACTGGTCGCGCTCGCGCCTTAGCGAGCGGCTCAACAGCCTTCCCGCCGGAACCCTTCCGGAAGGAGTAAAACCGGCTCTGGGGCCGGATGCCACGGCCATGGGCCAGGTGTTCTGGTACACGCTGGAAGGCCGTGACCAGAACGGAAATCCGGCCGGCGGATGGGACCTCCAGGAGCTCAGGACCATTCAGGACTGGCAGGTGCGCTACGGGCTGCTGTCTGCGGAAGGCGTGAGCGAGGTTGCGTCAGTTGGCGGATTTGTCCGGGAGTATCAGATTGATGTGGACCCGGACCTGATGCGCGCCCGCCGGGTGGCACTGGAAGAGGTGGTCGCGGCGATAAAAGGAACAAACAGTGATGTGGGCGCGGGCGTTATCGAGGTCAACAAGGTCGAATACGCCATTCGCGGCATCGGCTTCGTCCGCGGCTTGAGTGATATTAACAATGCGGTTATCAAAGTCAACGACGGTACGCCAATCCTGGTGCGCAATGTGGCCACCGTGACCCTCGGCCCCGCGCTGCGGCGGGGCGCTCTGGATAAGGCAGGTGCTGAAGCAGTCGGCGGCATTGTGGTGGTCCGCTACGGGGAGAACCCCCTTGCCGTAATCAAGAACGTTAAAAAGAAGATCGAGGAAATTTCTCCCGGCCTGCCGAAAAAGACCCTTGCCGACGGCACCGTAAGCCAGGCAACCATAGTCCCCTTCTATGACCGGACCGGCCTGATTTATGAAACGCTCGGGACCCTGCGTTCAGCCCTGACCGATGAAATACTGGTGACCATCATTGTGGTGATGGTGCTGGCCATGAACCTGGGAAGCTCTCTGCTCATTTCCGGACTTCTGCCCCTGTCAGTGCTGCTCTGTTTTATTGCCATGAAGGTGTTCAATGTCAGCGCCAACATTATGGCCCTTTCCGGTATTGCCATAGCCATCGGCACCCTGGTTGACATGGGAATCATCATAGCGGAAAACATTCTGCGGCATCTTTCCGCGGCAGACCCGGCAGAGGATCGCAGGCAGGTCATATTCAGGGCTGCAAGTGAAGTGGGGAGCGCTGTGGTGACCGCAATATCCACAACGCTTGTTGGTTTTCTGCCGGTGTTCGCCATGGCAGGGGCAGAGGGAAAGTTGTTCAGGCCCCTTGCCTTTACCAAGACGTTTGCGCTCCTGGCTTCGGTCGTTATTGCTCTGACCGTCATTCCCCCTCTTGCCCATACGCTGATTAGCCGAAAGATGCTGCCGCAGAAGCGGCGCTGGATCATATATGAAGGACTGATCTACGCCGGGGCAGTGCTTGCATTAACAATCAAATGGTGGTTCGGGCTCCTTATAGCAGGAATTGGCGTTTACAATTTGATCGCGCGCAAGCTCCCGGAGCGTATGCAGGGGCGGCTCCGGCTTATGAGTAACGGCCTTGCAATAGCCGTTGTGGTGCTGCTGCTCAGCGCGCACTGGCTGCCGCTGGGGCTGGAAAAGGGCCCGGTGCGCAACGTGCTCTTCGTGGTTATGGTAAGCGGAGTGCTGTTACTATTCTTCAGGCTGTTTCAGTACTACTACAGCACCATACTCGCGTGGTGCCTGGAGCACAAGGCTGCTTTTCTTTCCATTCCTCTTATAATAACCCTTATGGGCAGCATGGCCTGGCTTGGCTTTGAGGGATTGTTTGGCTGGCTGCCCACCATCGTGAAGAAAAACTGGCCGGCTACCGCTATCACCCGCACCTTCCCCGGCATGGGGAAGGAATTCATGCCGCCGCTTGAAGAAGGATCCTATCTGTTCATGCCGTCGGCCATGCCCCATGCTTCCATCGGCGAGGTAATGGACATCCTGCAGAAACAGGATAAAGCCATACAGGGGCTTCCCGAAGTGGAGCTGGTGGTGGGAAAGCTTGGCCGCGCGGAAAGCGCTCTTGACCCGGCACCAATATCCATGATTGAAACCGTCATTACCTGCAGGCCCCGCTATCTTTCCGATCAGGACGGAAAGCCCCGGCACTTCCGCTTTAACCCGAATGAGCTTGACCTTGCACGGCGGGAAGACGGCAGCCTCCTGTCAGCCCCTGATGGCAGGCCATATCTGGTCAGGGGGAGGTTTGAGCGTGACCAGGCTCAGCGGCTCATCCCGGATCCGCGCGGCAACCCGTTTTCATTATGGCGGCCGGCGCTTGATGAGTCTCTGAACCCCGGCCGGAAATCATGGCCGGGCATTCAGCAGCAGGATGATATCTGGGATGCAATTGTTGAGGCAGCCCGCATCCCCGGCATTGCATCCGCCTCGCGGCTGCAGCCCATATCAGCTCGCATTGTCATGCTGCAGAGCGGGATCCGCGCCAGCATGGCGGTTAAAGTAACCGGGCCGACACTGGAAGACATACAAAAGGCAGCGCTCAAGATAGAAGAATGCCTCAGAGGAGTTTCTGCCATAGATCCGGCAACAGTCATTGCTGACCGGAGTATCGGCAAGCCGTATCTCGAAATTCGCATTGACCGGCAGAAGCTCGTACAGTACGGACTGACCGTACAGCAGGTCCAGGATGTTATTGAATATGCAATCGGCGGCAGGCTCATTACCACCACGGTTGAGGGCAGAGAGCGCTATCCGGTCAGGGTGCGGTATCTGCGCGAGCTGCGCGACAATTTTGAGTCACTGGGGAAAATCCTGGTATCGGCATCAGATGCGGTGCAGATACCGCTCATACAGCTTGCTGACATAACCTATGTGCGCGGGCCGGAGGCCATAAAAGGGGAGAATGCATTTCTTACCGGCTATGTTCTATTTGACAAAAAGCCCGGCGTTGCAGAAGTGGCGGTCATCGACCAGGCCCGGGGCTACCTGCAGGACAGCATGCGCAGCGGCGCGCTGCAGCTGCCCCCGGGCGTAAGCTTTTCCTTTACCGGAAATTATGAAAACCAGGTCCGCTCGGAAAAAACCCTGATGGTGATTGTGCCGCTGGCGCTGTTTCTTATTTTTGTGATTCTCTATCTGCAGTTTAACTCCGTTTCAGTAACCGCTATGGTATTTTCGGGAATACTGGTTTCCTGCGCCGGCGGCTTTATTCTGCTCTGGTGCTACGGGCAACCCTGGTTTCTCAACGTGTCTTTGCTCGGGACCTCCATGCGGGAACTTTTTCAGGTTCATCCTATAAACTTAAGCGTTGCCGTGTGGGTCGGTTTTTTAGCGCTGTTCGGGATCGCATCCGACGACGGCGTGGTGATGGCAACATATCTGCAGACCTCCTTTTCCCGGCGGCCGGCATCAACTATTAAGGAAATACGTCAGGCAACCATTGAGGCAGGCAGACGGCGCATCAGGCCGTGCCTTATGACCACTGCCACTACCATCATCGCGCTCATCCCGGTCCTCACCTCAGCGGGCCGTGGGGCGGATATAATGATACCAATGGCCATCCCTTCATTTGGCGGAATGATTTTCCAGGTATCAACCATGCTTATCGTTCCGGTGCTCTATTGTGCAGCACGGGAATACGCATTAAAAAATAAGAACGGTGTATAGATGATTTTTTAATGTAAAACTTATTCTATTTGAGATCCCGGAGGGCTATTTTCCTAACTAATTCTGTCAGCTTTCGTTCATTTTCTTCAAGTTTAATGAGGACTTGCAAAAATCCATATATTAACACGACAAGAGTAAAAAAGATAAGAGCATAGAAACCGCTTTTAATGCCCGTCAATATTGAGAGCCAGTACATACTGAAGTCTGGGAAAACTGCTACCATTGAGATGCCGGACCATATAACAATCCAGGAGATCAATTCCCTCATGGTCTGATTGTGATGCAGGTAGCGAGAAACTGCTTTTGCTATCATCAGCACTGAGAACATAGGGACTAATAACTGATACAGGGAAAAGGTCTTTAACATAATTTATCTCATCAAAGTAC
>CAYXQK010000116.1:0-2679 GCA_964467445.1 uncultured Syntrophaceae bacterium | reverse complement strand
TGGACCGCCTGATCTCGCCGGTCACCCCGGCAATATCCAGGTTGGGAGACTTGACCAGGATCTCCACCCAAGCCTCCATCGATGTGTCCTGGACGCGGCAGGTGGAGCGCGTCGTCTGCTCATCCACCATTTCCACGGTGGTGCAGCGATTTCTTGTAAAACAAGCGATATCCGCCATAAATGATGAACCTCCGTCAGGGCGCCTTGCTGTTTCATGATTCCGCCGGAAATGGCCGGCTGGCCTTATTTAGAACTTCCCTTTATCGCTGTCAATGGCAATATTGCTTTTGATCAAGGAAATTTCAGAACCGCATGCCCGATGTTCCTACCGTTGAAAAACAATATTTTATCAATACAGGTGAAACACTCCAGAATCGGATTGCTCAACCGGAAGATTGGCCAACCCGATACATACCTTCCATCATCACCGATGCCGCACCCATATTTTGTGGTCAAAATTCAATTGACACTCAAGAACTTACTTCATATACTCTCACCGCGAAAAAACAATGCCTTGAGACCTTTGAAAAATGGCTTCACCGCGTCTCAAAAATCTTTTCCGCTAAGAGAACAACCAGTCGTTATCATGATATATTGCAAAAGGAAGAGGAAGTCATCATGTTTGAACAGTATCAACTTACAAAACCGGACAATCTCGTAGAGCTGTTTGAAAACAGCGTGAAGAAGTTTCCCGATCGACCCTGTCTCGGAACGAAGAATAAGCAGGGGGAATATGAGTGGGTCACCTACCGGGAAATGGGCCGCCGTGCCGATAACCTCCGGGGTGGACTGGCCGGTATCGGTATCACAAGAGGCGATGCCGTCGGCATCATTTCCAATAACAGCGTCGATTGGGCGGTCTGCCACTTTGCCACGGCCGGCACCGGGGCTTTCTACGTCCCCATGTATGAAGCGGAGCTGACCCATGTCTGGGAATACATCATCAAGGACAGCGGCATAAAAATCCTTTTCGTGTCGAAGACGGAAATCTATGAAAAAATAAAGGATTTCCCATCCAGGATTCCGACTCTGGAGAAAATCTACGTGATGCAGGGAACAGCGAAAAACACGATGACGGAACTGGAGGCTATCGGGGAGAAGAACCCTGTCAAGGCCATTTATCCAAAACCCGAGGAAGTGGCCGTTCTCGTCTATACATCAGGAACAACGGGAGACCCCAAAGGCGTCCTCCTGATGCACGGCAACTGGACGAGCAATCATCACGCCCGCGTGAGGGCTTTCACCGAATTTAACCAGGATGACCGGACCTTGTCACTCCTTCCCTGGGCCCACTGTTACGGACTGGGGGAGCTACACACCTTCACGGCCGTCGGTGGCTCTTTGGGTTTCATGGAGAGCGTGAATACGGTTGTCGAAGACATGGCAAAGGTGAAGCCAACGTTCCTGGTTGCCGTCCCCAGAATCTTCAATAAGGTATACGACACGATTGTCACGAAGGTCAACGAGGCCGGCGGCGCCAAGAAAATGCTTTTCGATGCCGGTGTAGAGGCAGCCAAAGAACGGCGGCGGCTTGCCGAGCAGGGGAAGTCCAGTTTCATGGCAGATCTCAAGTTCAGGATCATCGACAAGATCGTATTCCAGAAGATCCGCGATCTCTTCGGCGGCCGCCTCAAGGGATCCATAACGGGAAGCGCTGCCATGAATCCCGAGATCTCCAAGTTCTTTTTCGATATCGGGATCCCCCTCTTTGACGTCTATGGACTATCGGAAACCTCGCCGGGGATTACGGCAAACTGCACCACCAGCTATCGGATCGGCAGTGTCGGGAAAGTTATCGACAAGGTCAAGGTCATCATCGACCCATCCGTTGTCGAGCCAGGCGCCAAGGACGGGGAAATCGTCGTCTATGGTCCCAACGTCATGAAGGGCTACCACAACAAGCCGGAGGCAACGAAGGAGATGATGACTCCGGACGGGGGCGTCAGGACGGGCGACCGGGGCCGTTTCGACAAGGACGGGTTCATGTGGATTACAGGCCGCATCAAGGAGCAGTACAAGCTTGAGAACGGGAAGTACGTCTTCCCGGCGGCCCTGGAGGAGGATATCTGCCTCAACCATTATGTACAGAGCGCCCTGGTTTACGGCGCCGGCAGGGAATATAACGTCTGCATGCTCGTCCCGGATTTCTTTGCCCTGGAAAAATTCGCGGAAAAGAACAACCTGCCGACAGACATAAAGACCCTCGTTGCCCGTGATGATATCCAGAATATGATCACGAAAGAGATCGTCGATACCCTGAAGAAAAAGTACGGCGGCTATGAAATCCCGAGGAAATTTCTCTTCCTGGCAGAGCCGTTCACCGTGGAAAACGGGATGATGACCCAGACGATAAAGCTCAAACGCCGGGTCATTACGGAAAAATACAATGACAGGATCGAAGCGCTTTACAAGAAACAATAAGACGCAACCCCTGTTCATAGGAAGGGGGAAAAAACGGCAAAACAGGGCCGCGGCCGCAGTCAGGGTGGCTGCTCCCGCTTCCCCCTACAACAGCGGCAGTGAACCGGTGATGCTCGACGAGTCGATGTACTGAATGATCTTGCCCGCGATCGTCTTGATGGTCGCCTCGAATTTGTCCGGATCCTTATCCAGCAGCGTCATCCGGAATCCCTGGAGTGATGTGAAGAAGGCCGTCAGCGGCACCACGCAGATCCCTGT
>CAYXQK010000115.1:0-4826 GCA_964467445.1 uncultured Syntrophaceae bacterium | reverse complement strand
GGCGACCAGCCCTTCAGCTATACCATCAGTTTGTCGTTCCCGCAGTAGCGGTCCAGCGTCGTCAGCCCCGATACTATAACAGGCCTGGCGTTATGCAAACACGCAGTGCAGCACTACGGGGAACGGTATATCAGTTTGATGCCAGGTCTTCTAAGGAAGCAGCGACAAAAGCACTGCCATACGTTGTCAGGCAGTAACAACTTCGCCGGATGCCACTGGAAGCGCCCGCGCAACTGAAGCGCTCCGCCCGATGCTTGAAGATGCGGCCGGCCAGATTCGTGTTCAGGCTGCAGAAGCCCCGGTCTGTGCCCGCCGCAGTCCCTGGTGATAAAATTCTGAGCCCATTACCACGCTCCTGGCCTCATTGAACGATGACGCTTCGCTTGTCAGATACAGGCGCTGAAAAAGATGACCGGAAAGGACGGCGGCCCGGATATAACCGCAGGGGAGAAGTAGTTGGAAAAAATAAAAATAATGTATCCCCATTAATGAACGGCCTGCCATCATAAGACGCATAGCGCACGCTTGCCGAAACCCCGATGCGGCCTGTCCCCTCAAATCCCCATTCTTGAGCAATAATCCACTTACGTACATCTCCCGCAGCGCCGGCTCTAAATTCATTTAAAATTAATGCAACATTTATAGAGCCTTCATATCAGAAGTGTAAAAATGGCGCATAAACAAACACGAAAGGAGGTGACGGGCAAGACAGCTTTACTCACACTGATAAGCGGGCAGCAAAACAATAAGAAACACAGCACGCAAGACAACAAAAGGAGGCATCATGAAATTTTTAAACCATTACAAAAAAAGTAGAGCTAAAAGCATGTCACTGCTTATGGCAGCAGGGCTGTTTCTCATGATCACCGGTGTTTCTTCGGTTAATGCCAAACAGGATCAAGAGGAGCAGGGAAGAGGTAATCAAGAGCAGCAGGTGAGAGGTAAATGGATGGCTGGAGATTTTCACAACCATACCTGGCTGACAGACGGCAGCCATACTGAGGCAGATGTTTTCTACCATGCATTTGATGTCTTTGGTTTGAACTGGATAGCTAATTCTGAGCACGGTGGTGCGTATACCACAAATCCTGAAGGTCTCTACTGGGATGATCCCTCGATCACTCCCCCCACTGTTTTTCTTGGCGATCTCATAATGTCTGGCGGCCATCAGGCCATGTGGCGCTGGCAGTCCCTTCAAGACTATTCGTTCCCCCTGATTCTGGAATTCCGTGACGAATATAAAAAGAAGGGAATAATTCAGGGCGTTGAATGGAATTGCCCCTCTCATGAGCATGCAAGCGTGGGTATTGTTGCTGAGGATGCAGTACCAATCAGCGATTTTGAATATATGTTTGATCAGAGCGATAAAGATACCAGCCGTGCTGCTGAAGGCCTGGTAAAGAAAAATGTTACCCATGCTGACGCAGTTGCCGGTGCTCAGTGGCTGCAGGACAACTATAGGGACACAAGCTACTTTCTCTTCAATCACCCATCCCGGAAGCTGAAATACACCATTGCACATATTCGCGACTTTAACAACGCAGCTCCCGATGTGTGCTTCGGATTTGAGGGAATCCCCGGCCATCAGAAAGAATCATCCCGTGGTGGCTACGGTAACGGTCCATTCAAGGATGCCAATGGTAATGATATTACGTATAAAGCCCGCACCTATGGCGGCGCAGATTATATGATTGCCAGGGTCGGTGGCCTGTGGGATTCGCTCCTTGGCGAAGGTCGTCATTTCTGGACATATGTCAACTCCGACTTTCACAGCAGTGCTGATGATGCTGATTTCTGGCCAGGCGAGTATGCAAAAACCCATACTTTTGTTACTGATGAAGATTCCGATAAAAAGCATTCTTTAGAAGAAATTGTTAACGGTCTTCGCTCAGGTAACGTATTTGCCGTACACGGCGACCTTATCAACAAGCTTGATTTTAGTGCACGATCTCTCTTTAAAGGCCCTAAGGACACTGCTTCTATGGGTGAAACCATGAAGATCAAAAAGGGCAGTGGTATAAGGTTTACCATACGGTTCAAGAGCCCCAAAGTTAATAATAATGGTGATAATGTTACGGTTGACCACATTGATCTTATTGCCGGCGATGTAACCGGCATGGCAACGGCTGGAACGCCTGCATATTCTAAAGACACCAACGAGAGTACAAAAATAATTGCCCAGTTTGATAATACCAGCTGGGAAAAAGATGGGGATGGGTGGACGGTGATTAAATTCTATTTTAACAATGTGCGCAATAACATGTACTTCAGGCTCAGAGGCACCAACCTGCCGATAAATATCCCGAATGAGACAGATGCTGACGGTAATCCGCTCATTGATGACCTCCAGGGCACAAATGATGGCCAAAAAGCTTACCAGGATCTGTGGTTCTATTCCAATCCGATTTTTGTAGAGATAAAAAAGTAAAACCTGCAGATAAAATAGAGTACAGCGGGTGCCAGCCGGCACCTGCTGTACTTTTAATACCCTAACCTCTTTCGCGTTTATAGATGAAAGGCACACCGAATGGCACAGTACCTTCATAACAGCGCAATCGAAACAATGAACCCCGGTGAGTGTCCGGAGGATTTTTCATGCCGGAACTGCGGATGTTCCAACCACATAAAGACCAGATTCATTGCCAGCGGCCTTATTATCTGTATGGATGATAATGTCTGGAAGTGCCCGTACTCGCTGCATTATGGATATAATTATTTCTGTCAATGTCCACTTCTTAACTTGTTATCTGATGATATACATGAAGAGCGCAATGCATCTGAGTCTGCAGATCGTCTAATTCAGGAGAGTTTCAACAATTAAGATTTAACAAACTATACATATGAGAAGGGAGGTGAGGCCTATGATCAAAATGATGAAAAAACTTTTTGCCGGAATGAACAATTTTGATTTTGACTTTGATTTCAACGAGATGATGCTTGGTCTGATTGTATTTACTCTCATGGTACTCTGGATGAAAACTCTTTATACGTTGTGGTCATGTCGTTTCTTCGCGGAAATATTATACTAATTTCAAGTTACTCCCGGTCAAAACTTCCCTGGTACTGGCAGGCCGCTTTACCCCTTGCGCCTGCGCCGCCCGGTATCATGCAACGCAGCCGGAGAAAACTGTTTTATTATAAACAGGGATTATCCCCGGCTGCTCAGACAAATGATTCTTTAATTTGTATTCCCACAGCCAATAGGACACAGTATTTTCAATAAAAAAACGTTGAAACCATGAAACTAAGCAGAATAAAAAAGTAAATTTTGTCTCCTGTGTGCGTGTCTAAAATAAAACCTCTCCCTAATAGGTAAAAAATTACTGAGTATTAGGTACAAGAGAGATTTATTTTCACGGCATAAGGGGATTATTTGAAAGGCATTGGAGAGGATGCAGCGGACATCTCTAATGCCTTTATTTTTTGTGCTGAGAGTGAGGAGACAAGCCGGATGGAGCAAGGCAGATAAAATAAAAAAGCTTCACGGGCAACTTTCATGCCCCGCAAAGCTCGTAGGATGCCCGGGAAGCGCAGACTGTTATTCTCTGGCTTTATGCTGCCTGCAGGTTCTCTATGGGCGTATTGGTTAATAAGGCTTGATGGATCATTTCCTTTTTTCTGTTTTCAGACAGGGTATTACAAAAAATTGGCGGGATCTCAATAAATTTGTCTATATATTCCTCTACCAGCAGTGTCAATTTTGAGTCCAGGATATTTTCATTCATGCTGCACCTCCTATTGATTGGTTAGTGGTTCTTTATATACCCCTCATCTATCTCCCCGCAGCTACTGAATGCCGGGGGAGATAGATCAGGGGTATATAAATAGGGAGGGACCCGTTATGAAAAGAATAATACCATGGCATTATGAAGAGAAAATGAACGTTCTATTAATTTTTAAAGAATTTTAAGGGGGCTCGTAAAATCAGGGCGGGTCAACAGTCAGCAGGTATGCATATCAGGGCAGTATAATAAAATAGCTCCACATGAAATGTACGGCTGGAGATGATGTCAAGAGAGCTGTTAAAAAGTGCTGCCAAAATAAATAGCAGTAGAGAATTACTGGCTTTGATACAGTTCCCACACTGTATCAAAGACGCCTTCAAATGAGCGGCTTTCCATGTACTGGCGGGCTGCATTTCCCATGAGCCGCAGGCGTTGCGGATCTGACAGGAGCCCGTGGATTGCTTCAAGCAGGCTCAGCTCATGATCGGATTCTACTACCAGGCCGGTTTCTCCCGGAATTATATTTTCCCGGGGGCCTCCCTCATCGGTAACAATAACGGGAATGCCGGAGGCCTGCGCCTCCAATACCACATTGCCAAACGTATCCGTGGTACTCGGAAAGACAAATAAATCACACGATGCATAGACTGCTGCCAGCTCCTCACCCTCAAGGTATCCGGTAAATACGCAGGGTGTCCCGCTCATGGTCTCCTGCATTTCCGCAAGGTATGGCCCATCCCCGACAATTACCAGCGTCACGTTATCCATAAGCTGCGCCAGCATTTTAAAAGCGTTTGCCAATACATGCAGGTTTTTTTCTTTGGACACGCGCCCCACATAGAGCAGTTTGAGGCCAGTTTTCACCGCGGGGTAGCGCTCAAAATATCCGTTGCGTTTTGATGGATTAAAACGATTCGTATCAACACCGCGCGGCAGCAGTTTTATCTTTTGCGGGCTGATGCCTTTCTCTGCCAGCTCATCCCCGGTGCTCCGGGACGGGACATAAATAAAGTCCATCTGGTCATAATACCAGAGCATATATTTCCACATCAGTTCTTCAATAGCGGCATCTCCGGTGAGGTATTGCGCATACTGGGGAAG
>CAYXQK010000114.1:0-13431 GCA_964467445.1 uncultured Syntrophaceae bacterium | reverse complement strand
GAGGAGCAGCGGGAAGGAGGGGATGTCTTCGGCAATCCGGAGGCGCTCGCCGATGCCGAAGGCCCATGCCGTTCTCTCAAAAATAAAAAAGGGGACATCCGCCCCCAGCGTAACCCCGATCTTCATGAGCTCTTCCTTTGTGTAAGGACACCCGAAGAGCTCGTTCAGCGTCACAAGTGTCGTCGCCGCATTGGAGCTGCCGCCGCCCAGGCCGGCGGCGATGGGGATTTTCTTGTTGACGGCAATATCAATGCCGCCGGAGATATGCGAGGCTTGCCTGAAAAAAGCCTCCGCCGCCCGAAAAACAATATTTTCCTCATTCTCGGGAAGCGCACTGCCGGGGCAACGGACCCGGATCCCGTTTTCTAACGGCATGAAAATCATTTCATCGCAGAGGCTGATCCGCTGCATCAGACTGGCAATATCGTGATAACCGTCCTGGCGTTTGCGCAGGACGCGCAGATAAAGATTGACCTTGGCCGGCGACAGTTTCCGGATCATGGACGATCCTTCTCCTTGACATAGCGCATTCTCAACTCAAACAGAAGTCCGTCCATGAGGGATTTTTCATTGTCATCCAGATTTCCTTCCGTTTTGGATCTGAGCATGCCCAGGATATCGATCGTCTGCTTGGCTGCGGCCAGATTTCTTTGAGCCTTTTGGGATACCGGATCAGGAAAATCGCCGAAGTGATACATGGCCGTGGTACTCAAGGACAGGATAAAATTGACAAAATTCACCTCCGGAAAGGCTTCTTCCTGCGAAAATTCCGGTGACTCTTTTTCAGCCTCTTGGCATTCCGGTTCCGGCTGAGTGTCGAGCGGTTTTGCCTGGATCGGGGATTCCTCGTTCCGGCGGACCTCCCCTGTCTCGGCAAAAATCCGCTTGTCGCGGATGACGTAGGATTTATCCTTCTTTTCTTCCATTTTCCCCTCCTCTATGCGAATCCTATATTTCCTAAACCGGCAATCCTCTCCTTAGCGGAAAAGATTTTTGAGACGCAGCGAAGCCATTTTTCAAAGGTCTTGTGTGTTGAAAGTATTCTCAGAAATTCAACTACTTATTGATCTTCTGGAAGTTTAACTCGCTGTTTTTGGATAGATCAACCCGGATGTTGTCCCCGTCAATGAATTTCCCCTCCAGAAGCAGCATGGACAGGTCATCCAGAATCATCTTTTGCAATGCCCGTTTTAAGGGTCTTGCCCCATACACCGGGCTATAAGCGACTTTGACTATATATTTTTTTGCCTTGTCTGTCAATGTCAGCGTTATCTTCCGATCCAGCAACCGTTTCTGAATGAAGCCCAACTGGATGTCCACGATATGATCCAGGTCATCAACGGTCAGGGCTCTGAAGGTGATGATATCATCGATCCGGTTGAGGAATTCCGGCTTAAAACTTGCCCGCAAAATCTCCAGGGTGCGTGTTCTTCTTTCCTCCTCACTCAAGGTCTGATCCTGCATGAATTGACTGCCGATGTTGGAGGTCATGATGACAATGGTATGCTTGAAATCCACTGTTCGTCCGTGACCATCGGTAAGCCGGCCGTCGTCGAGGATCTGCAGGAGAATGTTGAATACATCGGGGTGGGCTTTTTCGATCTCGTCGAACAGAATGACGGCGTAAGG
Source organism: uncultured Syntrophaceae bacterium (assembly GCA_964467445.1). GTDB lineage: Bacteria > Desulfobacterota > Syntrophia > Syntrophales > Fen-1087 > JAPLJM01. Next base: position 11,802 of record CAYXQK010000114.1, on the reverse strand, counting down.
TTTCCGCCGGATCGCTTCGGTCAGAGATCCACCTTCATCATAACCGACATATCCCGGAGGCGCCCCGATCAGCCGGGCCACCGAGTGTTTTTCCATGAATTCCGACATGTCAATTCGGATCATCGCCTGTTCGCTGTCAAACATAAATTCGGCCAGCGCCCTCGCCAGTTCAGTCTTTCCGACGCCTGTGGGACCCAGAAAAATGAATGATCCGATGGGACGGTTAGGGTCCTGCAATCCGGACCGGCTCCTGCGCAACGCGCTGGAAACAGCAGCAATCCCCTCATTCTGGCCGATCACCCTTTGTTTGAGCCTTTCCTCCATATGGATCAGTTTCTGGACATCGCTCTCCAGCATGCGGGCCATTGGGATCCCGGTCCAGTTGGCGACCACGTCAGCCACATCTTCGGAGTCCACCTCTTCCTTGAGCATTCTTTCGTCTTTTTGTATCTTCATCAGTTTGATCTGGTCTGCTTCCAGTTCTTTATTCAATTCAACAAGTTTACCGTAACGGAGCTCTGCCGCCCGAGCCAGGTTTCCTTCCCGTTGCGCATTCATTTCTTCTATCCTATTGGCTTCAATCCGGCCCTTGATCGTCTGGATCTTTTTGATCGCCTCCTTTTCAGAAGTCCAGTGGCGCTTCATCCGGTCCATCGATTCGCTGAGTTCCACAAGTTCGTGATCAAGCTTGTCACGTCTCTCCAGGGAAGTCTTGTCCGTTTCCTTGATGAGCGACTGCTTTTCAATTTCCAACTGGATGATTTTCCGGTCAATGGCGTCGATTTCCGCCGGCATGCTGTCCAGTTCGATCCGCATGCGAGAGGCGGCTTCATCGATCAGATCGACGGCTTTATCAGGCAGGAAACGGTCGGCAATATAGCGGCTCGAGAGGGTGGCTGCGGCAATGATCGCGGAATCCTTAATCCTGACCCCATGATGAACCTCATACCGTTCTTTCAGGCCGCGCAGAATGGCAATGGTATCCTCCACAGTGGGTTCCCGAACCAGGATGGGCTGAAAACGCCGCTCCAGCGCCGGATCTTTTTCAATATACTTCCGGTATTCATTGAGGGTCGTCGCGCCGACACAGCGCAGTTCACCCCGTGCAAGGGCAGGCTTCAGCATGTTGGAGGCGTCTATCGACCCTTCGGCGGCGCCGGCCCCGACCACCGTGTGAATCTCATCGATAAAGAGGATGATTTCCCCCTGGGCATCTGTCACCTCCTTAAGGACGGCCTTCAGCCGGTCTTCGAATTCTCCCCGGTACTTGGCGCCTGCCACCAGGGAAGCGATATCGAGCCCCACGACCCTTTTGTTTTTCAGACTTTCCGGGACATCGCCGTTTACGATTCGCTGGGCAAGGCCCTCCACAATGGCCGTTTTGCCCACGCCGGGCTCGCCGATCAGGGCCGGATTATTCTTTGTCCTGCGTGAAAGGACCTGCATGACCCGCCGGATTTCCTCATCACGGCCGATAACCGGATCAAATGTTCCTTTCCGGGCCAATTCATTGAAATCTCTGGCATAACGCTTCAATGCCTGATATTTGTCCTCGGGATTGGGATCCGTAATCCGCTGATTCCCCCGAATATCGACCAGAACTTTGAAAATATTGTCTTTGGTTACTTCGGCTGTATGCAAAATCTTGGCTGCAGCGCTGTCTTTTTCCCCTGAGATCACGATCAGGATATGCTCGGCACTGACATATTCATCCCGCAGACGGGCGGCTTCTGTCAGGGCCTGATCCAGTATACGGTTCAGGCCCGGTGTCATGCCCGGTTGCCCCAGGCTGGCGCCTTCGACACGGGGCTGCTTGCCCAACGCCTGCTTGAGTTCGAAGGCAATCTGTCCGGGATCAGCGCCCAGTTTTTTCAGGATGGCGCCGACGATCCCCTCCGGTTGCTCAAACAATGCCAAGAGGAGATGTTCCGACTCAATACCCGGGTGTCCCTGCTGCGACGCCAAGTTCATGGCGGTTTGCAGGGCTTCCTGAACCCTCAGGGTAAATTTATCGAATCTCATAATGTCTCCCGTTAATCGATCGGTTTTTCGATGTTGACGAGGATTTTACCATCTTTAAAAACACTGACGTTTCCCGTCGATTCGGATAAAACGATGGCAATGGCATTGGTAATGCTCGTGATCCCGGCGGCGGCGATATGCCTGCTGCCAAGTCCCTGAGGGAAATCCCTGCTGTCCATTGCGGCACTCAGATGTCTGCCGGCGGTAACAATCGTGCCGTTGTCTTTGACGATAAATGCGCCGTCAATGGCGGAAAACTCCTTGATGGTCTCTTTGAGTTCCGGATTGAGGATGTTTCTCTGCTCGTCTGCGTATCCCATGAAAGGATTGATAATCATCTGCCGGGACAGCTGCATGACTTTTTCGTGGTCTCCCAGAACAAAAACTGTTCCCACCTTCCGGCCTTCCCGGCCCTGCGCAGCCAGTTCGATGGCCAGATTCATGACCGCGCCAAAAACTTCCGGATAAACCCCCTGGGCCAAATCGCTGAAGTTACCGGAAACCAGAATTTCAAATTCTTTGCCCACATCAATGACGAAAATACTATCCACATAACCAAATCGCGGGACGCCGCTCACGCATACCAGCTTGTCTCCCTGTGTGAAAAGGCCCAATGCAATGCCCTTGGTAATTGCGATTTTAATCTGTCCGACACGGGTGAGGTTGACATTGGGGACCTGAATCAGGACACCACAATCCTTGAATTTCGAGGGTATTTCTTCATCTCCCTTGGTGACGAGAATGATGTTCATACACAAACCGGGTTCGTCGATGACAGGAAGATCATCCGCTACGGCGGCGTACATAAGCACGGCCTTTGCACCGATCTCACCGGCAATGCGGCAGGCATGTTCAAGGATGACTTTACTGACAGTAGCCATTTTACCCCCCTTTCGGACCATTGTTTTCCCCAGTAGATTAATAACTTGTGGGGTTGATGTCAAGCGGGGTTATTCATTTGTATCATCAGGCGATTAAACGACCGGTAGCAGGGGGATGATAAAAAGCTTGACCGTTAAAATCGAATCATTGTATCAGCATCAATCATAAGATCATTGAATATCTGGAGAGGTTATCCTTGGAATTACCGGCCGTAACCGGCACCCTTGACATTTATATTGCGGAAATAAACCGTTTCTCCATCCTGACAGCGGAAGAAGAATTCAAGCTGGCGGTCCGGCTGAAAAAGTACAACGATATGGCGGCTGCGGAGAAACTCGTTGTTTCCAACCTCCGGTTTGTCGTAAAAATTGCCCATGAGTACCGTAACTACGGATTAAAACTCAGTGATTTGGTTCAGGAGGGCAATATCGGACTCATGCATGCCGTTAAAAAATTCGATCCATACAAAGGATATCGTTTGATTTCCTATGCAGTTTGGTGGATCAGGGCCTATATGCAAAATTATATTATCAAATCCTGGAGCCTGGTTAAAATCGGGACCACTCAGGCCCAGCGGAAATTACTCTTCAAGCTCTCCCAGGCGAAAAAAAGGCTCGAAACGCTTTCGCAGAAGAATCCCGAATTTATTGAGATTGCCGAGTCTCTGGGGGTCAAGGTCGTAGAAATCGAGGAAATGGATCTTCGTTTGAGTCACAGGGACCTCTCACTGGACGCCTATATCAGTGAGGACGGGGAAATGACCCATATGGACTACCTGACATACGAGGGGGAGGATCAGGAAACCTCGTTGATCAAAAAGGAAGAGCTGTCCCTGGTGAAAAGGAATATTGCCGGGGCTTTGGCGACGCTCAGTGAAAAGGAAAAGTACATCATCAAGCATCGGGTCATGGCGGACAATCCATTTACCCTTCAGGAGATTGGCGACCGTTACCGGATCACCCGGGAACGGGCCAGGCAGATTGAAAAACAGGCCTTAAAAAAAATGCGTCTGGCCATTCCCTATTTAGGAAAAAAGCAAGAGTTTCCGCAAGATTAATCAATGCACATCTTCAGAACGGGCCAGATTTTCAAAGCAGGTGTATTTTTCGAGGAAGGCCAGTTTGACCATGCCTGTGGGGCCATTTCGCTGCTTGCCGATGATAATTTCAGCCAACCCCTTTTCCGGGTTGTCTTCTGACTTGTTGTAGACTTCATCCCGGTAAATAAAGGCAATTACATCCGCGTCCTGTTCGATGGCCCCGGATTCCCGCAAATCGGCCATGTGCGGCCGCCGGTTTGTCCGGTCTTCCACTTTCCGGTTCAGTTGCGACAAGGCGATCACCGGGACGCTTAATTCCTTTGCCAAGGCCTTGAGGGAACGGCTGATCTCGGAGATTTCCTGTTCCCGCGAGTCCTTATAGGTGCCGCCCCGCATCAGCTGGAGGTAATCCAGAATGATCAGGCCAAGACCGGATTCCGCTTTCAGCCGCCTCGCCTTGGCTTTCATTTCCAGCGCGGTGATGGCCGGCGTGTCATCGATAAAAATAAGGGCTTCGGAGAGCCGGCCGGCGGCCGTGGTCAGTTTCGGCCAGTCCGTTTCCCCCAGAAATCCTTTTCTGAGGCGCTGGGAATCCACTTTGGCGGCCGTGGACAGCATGCGGAGGGCCAGTTGTTCCTTGGACATTTCCAGTGAAAAGATGGCCACGGGGATCCCGCCCTCCGTTGCGGCATGCTGGGCGATATTTAGTGCAAAAGCTGTCTTTCCCATGCTGGGCCGGCCGGCGACGATGATTAGATCAGAATTCTGCAGGCCGGACGTCAGATCATCAATTTTTTCAAACCCGGTGGGCACACCGGTGATCAATTCCTTCCGTTCATAGAGCTTTTCAATCGTTTTGAAGCTGTCCTTGATAATGTTTTTGAGAGGAAAAAAGGCTGGCCGGATTTTATTTTCAGAAATTTCAAAAATGACGTGTTCCGCCTCATCCAGGACCTCGTCAATATCCGCACCGGTATTATAACTTTTCGTCAGGATTTCCGTGGCCGCTCCGATCAGGCGCCTGAGGATGGCCTTTTCTTTGACGATTTTTGCGTAATAGACCACATTGGCGGCTGAGGGGACGTTGTCCACCAGCGAGGCCAGGTAGGCCATGCCTCCCACCTGATCCAGCTGCTTCTTGTCCTTAAGAATGTTACTTAAGGTGATCAGATCGCAGGGTTCATTCCGCTCGAAAAGATCCAGAATGGCGGCATAGATTTTCCGGTGCGATTCGCTGTAGAAATCCCTGTGCTCCAGAATCTCCAGAGCACTGTTCAACGACTGATTATCCAGCAGAATCCCCCCGAGGATGGACTGTTCGGCGTCCAGATTCTGGGGAGGCAGGCGGTGCAGGGATGTATCAATATCCTTCATGGTCTTCTTTTTGCCACAGAAAAATCACACAAGACAGGGGGTCAGGACTCAGAGATCACGACCACTTTAATTTCTGCGGTGACGCCGGCTGTCAACCGGATCGTCACCGGGAACTCGCCCAACTCCCTGATCGGTTCGTCCAGTACGATGCTTTTCCGGTCCACCGTTAGCGATTGAGACAGTAAAACTTCCTGGATGTCTTTGGTATTGACGGAACCAAATAGTTTGTCCTGCTCGCCGACGCGGCGCTTGATTGTGCAGGTCACGCCTTTGAACTTTTCCGCCATGGCTTCCGCGACCTTTTTTTCTTTCTCCGCCTTCAGCAGGATCATCTTTTTTTCATGGTCCAGCACGCTGAGATTCTTAAAATTGGCTTCCATGGCGAGCCCTTTGGGGATCAGGAAATTTCGTGCGTAACCATCGGATACCTTTACCGCATCTCCCGCTTTACCGAGGGATTGCACATTTTGCGCTAATATGACCTGCATGATATGCCTCCTAAATTATTAGTGAAGATTACTGAATACCGGCCTACACACTCGGATCTTGCGCCGGTTTGATCAATTTCCTGAAGTCAGCCCAGAGATCAAACAATCCCAGGACCATCACAAAGGGCAGCAGATATTGTTGAATCAGGATCAGAACATAAAACAGGATCTTAAAAAATATGGAGACCCTTTTGATTTTAAAAAAATAGCCGATAATCGACAGCCCTGCACAAAGATAAACAAACAGGCAGATGATCAGCAGATTCAGGCCGGCATATCTCACCGCGTCCAACGGAATGAAAAGCATTCCCCCGGTGCCGATCAATAGCCAGACCATTTTTTCGGGGGCTTTCCAGCAGGTCAGGTCGCCAAAATCAGGATAATACAGGCCATTCCTCCGGAAAAGAAACCGTGCCGCTAAAATATTCAGCCAGATAATAAGGCCGGTGCTGACTAAAAAGATTGCGGGAGAGATACGCGTCAGCAGAGCGGCGATCTGTCCGGCTTGATCTTTAATAAGCGCGATTTGCTCGGAAGAAAAATCCAGTTGTTCATAAAGTTTTATGTTTTCCCGGATACTGCTTGAGGTGAAGTTTTCAATGAGCTGCCACGGCGGCTGCCCAGTCTGAATGGCTTCTATCAACAGAAAGCATCCGCTGCAGGTCAGAAGGGCCGCCACAGAGACCATCAGCGTTTTTTCAATCGACAACGACCTTCTGAGCACCTCCGCAAGCATCATTCCCGTGGCTCCCACAAAAATAAAGAAGAGCAGGGGAAAGAGGATATTCGGATTGATAAACCTGACAATCAGCAGGGCCAGCGCGAGCGAAACTCCAAAAACGACCCCCCCTCCGAACCTGCCGAATTTTGCAAAATAAAAGAGAACCGGCAGGGGCGTCAGGACAATCACCATGGCGCCAAGCAGGGGAAACAGCACAACCGACAATAAGGACAAGGTGGATATGACGATACCCAGAACGAAATCACGATTAAGCAAGCCACCCCATTCTTCCTTCAAAGGCCAATCCTGTCGTCAATCGGCGTTTCCCCGCCCGTGATGATCACAGCATGGACCATGCTCATGCGACCAACCAACGACCCTTGCGAACCCCCGTAGTATTCAATTGAGATCAGCCTTCGGAAACAACAAAGGGCAGAAGCGCGATCGTTCTGGCTCTCTTAATGGCCAATGTCAGCTCCCGTTGGTGGATGGCGCAATTCCCCGTGATTCTCCGCGGCATGATTTTGCCCCGCTCCGTGACAAAATCCCTGAGGGTCATGGGATTTTTATAATCACTTTTTATCGTGGAATCCGTGCAGAATCGACAGAATTTCCGCCGGTGAAAAAATTTTTTCTGGGGCCTCGGTGGTCTCTGCCCCTGAAATCTTGATGGTTCTGCCATTTCTAATTGCCTCCTTCCCGGGCTTCTTCGGTCTCTGCCTCGGCGGGCTTACCGGCCTCCGCCGGATTGCCCCCTGAAGTTTCTATGATTTTAATTTCCGCTTCTGCAGCAGTGGAAGCAGGCGAGGCAGCGGCAATTTCCTTCTCAAGATCCTCCAAAAGGACATGATCGTCCTTTTTGACGGTCATGAACTTCAAGATCTTGTCATCGATCTTGAGATTTCTTTCCAGCTCGGCAACGACGGCGCCCTGACCCGCAAAATCAATCAGCAGATAAAATCCCCTGTTGTGCTTCCTGATTTCGTAAGTCAGCTTTCTCTTTCCCCACTTCTCGGTCTTCATCACCAACCCTTTTTGGTTTGTGATGATCGCCTGGTAGCGGTCAATCAAACCGATGATTTCATCATCCGGAAGATCAGCAGGGACAATGATAACAGTCTCGTATCTCCTCAATGTTTTCTCCTCTCGGCTCTAAAGTCAGGACTGATGTCCGGACAAGGAGTCCTTTTATTTTAATAACGGAAGCGGTTCTTATATCATAATTTTGCAGAAATCAAGAAATTTATCTCCACCGCCTGAAGACGCCCAGGGTCGGTGCGTCCCGGGAACCGCTCCAAAGGCCGGAGTCATTCAATCATTAAACGAAAGGTTGCCTGCCGGTTTTCAGGATATCAGTTGCTCCCACAGCGGCCCGCAACGACCGCGGGCGTGCAAACGAGAGACAATGCTTGCCGTTTTCTCGTTTCCGGAACCCAAAACCCAGGATGAACACTCTGATGCACGCGCTCTCAGCCTGTCCATTATCCGATCCAGATTCAGCCCGGGCGATCGGTAAAAGACGGGTTCCATGAGATTCTGGTCACTCGTAATCTGTCCCTCCCTGACGGCAATCTGATGGATGGCGGTGTGGGGATAGATTCGAATACCGCAAAAAAGGATCAGCAACGTTTTTCCCAGGTTGCCTGCCTTCGTTAATGTCTCTTCTATGGTCTTCTCATCCTCCCCCGGTCCCCCGAAAAGAAGGTAATGAGCGATGTGGAGACCTGCTGCGGAAGCGGATTGATGGGCATGAAAAATGTCATCCGCGTTAAAAGGTTTCCCGTAAGCCGAGAGGACACGGTCGCACAAGGATTCTGTCCCGAATTCGGCATGGGTCAGACCCGCATCGACCATGATTTTATAGTAATCAGGCATGGGCCTGAAAGGAGCGAAAAATGCTCCCCAGGGGATCGAAAGGCGGGCCTTGATGAATGCCTTGGCCACACTTAAACTGTGATCAATGCTGCAATTAAAGGTTGAATCCGTAATGAACAAATACCTTGCCCCTGCTTCCTGCAGCATCAGAGCGGTCTGTGCCACTTCATCGGGGTCGACCAATCGTAAGTTGCTCCCGTCAATATGGGGATAAGTACAGTAAATACAGTGGAAAGGACATCCCCTTTTGGTCTGGAGATTCAGGATCCCCCCCTGTTTCAGGTAATAACGGACATGGGGACTGCTCACGTCAAAGTACCTCTGAAACGCCATGTCCCGACTGTCGGGAAAACCGGCAAAGGGTTTGTTTTTAATAATAACGCCTGGAATACACGACGTGTCGGACTGCGCTTCAATGGCATCGAGAAGCAGGATCAATCGCTCCCCGTCACCGACAATCCCGTAATCGGCGTCCAAGGTCTCCATCAGTTCGGAGGGAAAAATCGTAAAACCGCTGCCGCCCAGGACAATTATTGCTGAAGTCAATGATCTAATTGAGGAAATAAGCAGTTTATATCTGTCAATATAACTTTTAGTCTCGAAGGCATCCTGATTATCGATGTTACGCAGAGATAAACCGATCAAGCGGGGGTTAAAATCATCGATGAGACCTGTTAGCTTCTCCATGCTGTTATTTTCATTCAGATCAAGGATCTTCACATCATGACGATGGGAGGCGATGCCTGCCACATAATCAAGTCCGACAGGATAAACCGGTGAAGGGGCGGTCTCTGTGTTTGTGGATACAAGCAATAGTTTCATAGCGAGGGGACCTCAATCCAGGCATGCGGGAGGCTCGGCTGTCTCAGAGTTGTTTCTGCACGGATGAGTCTGTTTCATGATCAGGTCTGAAAAATGTCAGAATAAACGATGGATTGAACCATGCATTCAATATCGCTGTCCATGGGACGGTCTTCCCGGGTCGGTGCGGCGATTTTTCTGATGTGTTTCAAGAGGGTTTTAAGCCGGGGCCGGTACCGGATGTTGCCACGGAGTTCACACGCCTGCGCCGCTGCGATCAGGTGGATGGCCGTGACCCGTTCGGTGAGCGTACAGACGCGCGCAGCATCTCGGGCGGCAAGGGTTCCCATGCTGACCTTATCCTGGTTGTGAGACTCCGTCGATCGTGAAAAGGACCCTGCGGGCATGGTGTTTTTCAGGGCCTCTGCGGCCAGGGCTGAGGCCGTGATGGACATAGCCTTGAAACCGTGATGGAATGCGGCATCCTCTCCTTTGACGCCGACAAGATCGGCAGGGAGTCCCCGGTTAAGCTGGGGAGTTACGAGGAGGGTGATCTGGCGGTCGGACATATCGGCTACAGATGCCACCGCCGACTTGAGGGCGTCCATCGCGAAGGCCATATGCCCGCCATAAAAATTTCCGCTCATGAGCGGCAGCCCCGTTTCGGGATCGAAAATCGGATTGTCGTTGGAACTGTTTGCCTCCGTGGTGACCCACTGTGAAATCCACTGCAGGGCGTCGTCTAAAACACCGGCGATCTGGGGTGTGCAGCGAATGGAATAGGGATCCTGGAGGCTTTCCGGAGAATTTTCTTCGAGTTCTGAAAGGTCGGCTTTCGTTTGCAGGAGCCGGGTCAGCTTTTGAGCAACCCGGATCTGACCCGGAAAGGGTTTGGCCGCCCCGATAATCGGATGAAAATGATGCGCCTTTCCTTTCAGTGCATGGAGGGTCAGGGCCGTGGCGCAAACGACGGCCTCGAGGATCCGGCCGGTTCTTTCAATTGCGATTGCGGCGATTCCCGTCATAATCGACGTCCCGTTCATCATGGAAAGGTGCTCCTTCATCCGGAAGGCATAAGGGGTGAGTTTTGCCCTGCGGATGGCTTCTGCGGCAGGCATCCGGCGTCCCCGGTAAAAAACCTCCCGTTCACCCGCAAGCGCAGCGGCAATGTAGGACATGGGCGTCAAATCACCGGAGGCGCCAACGGAACCTTCGGACGGGACGACGGGCGTAATCCCGCTGTTTAGAAAGGCCGCGACCTTTTCCAGAAGCAGGAGCGAAACACCGGAATACCCGCGGGCAAGGCAAAGCAGGCGACAGACCATGGCAGCGCGCGTCTCCTCTATGCCAAGGGGTTCCCCTGTGCCGCACCCGTGAAAATGCAGGGGGCTCGCGCCATTCTTCCTGATTACCTTGTTTTTGGGCAGGCGTTTGCCACAGGATTTACCGTATCCGGTCGTCACACCATACACGGGGATATCCCTGTTTACGGCGTCTGCAAGCATGGATCTGGACCGCTCCATTTGGTCGATGAAAGCGCTGTCCGTACTGATCCGGATCCGCTTCCTGTTTCTGGCCACCGAGACGATCTCTTCGAGAGTGACGCTTTGACCGCCAATCGTTAAATATGACATGTTGCATCCCCTGATTATCTGTTTTACGCCCGTATTACCGTCAGACGATAACTGAAATCCCGATCCCTGTCGATAGGACAAAATTTGCCGATGGGGGCAGAATTCAATCTTCGCAGCGATGGAAGTGCCGCGTGTTTAAAAAAATAAGGAGCTAAGCAGTTTGCCTAACCCCATGATATCTTTGGCGGGCGATGTGAGACTCGAACTCACGGCATCTGGCTTCGGAGGCCAGCACTCTATCCAACTGAGCTAATCGCCCTTCTTGCGAGCTTCTACTATACCCCGTTACAATCTTCAATGAATAAATTATTAATTTCCGGGCTAACCACCGCCCTGCCTTTTTGAGGTATGGTCCTTACCCAGATAGAAATTGATCCAGGATGACGTTTGATGAAGATCCCAGTTGCAAGGCGGGACAATATCATTATCCAGTTGCTTTTCTTCCCCATATTTCTTCAACCGGGCATAAGCCTTAACATAAACGCACTGCTTCTTTCCGAGATAGACTTCGCACCACCCCTCGAAGCTCCCGCCGCATGCTCCGTTGCGCTGGTGTTTCGGGCACTGCGACATCGGACAGAGGTAGGCCACATCAATGAGGGCGCAGTCGCCGCAGTCCTTGCAGTCAAAAATCAAGACTTTGGTTAACTGTTCAAGTTTGTGAAAAAAGCGCTCAAGCCTTGTTCCTGCAACGGCGCTGCTGAGTCCCTTCATGATGCCGTAAAGTTTCTTTCCTGGTTCAAACAGAAGTTTATGGGACATTCGTGAAAACCCATAGGAAATTTCGACTTTGGCATCGAGCGGCCGAAACTGACGTTTAGTCAATGTTTCCTTATTTAGGCCGGTGTTCGGATCGTACTCAAAATAATAAAAGCCGTCGGCAATGGGATGATCGAAGTAGCGGATAAGGTCGGTCCATTGGGATGCGAACGCCTCACCCTGACGGATAATTTCTTCCACTTGTTC
>CAYXQK010000113.1:0-11755 GCA_964467445.1 uncultured Syntrophaceae bacterium | reverse complement strand
AGCGGCTGAAAGGCAGTTCAGGGATTTCCGGCAGGTGATGACGTTTGTCGGCGAACTGCTGACCGCCTTGATTCGTGCGATCAGAAACCCCCTTGCTGTCCGCTGGGACGCCGTCTTTCTATATATGAGAAAGGTCGGCGTGGAGGGGTTTCCAATTGTCACGCTGATCAGTGTTTTAATCGGGGTCATCATGGCCTTTATGTCCTCCCTGCAGTTGAAGCAATTTGGAGCAACGACCTATGTCGCCCCGCTCGTGGCATTTGCCATGGTGCGGGAGCTGGGTCCCATGATGACCGCCATTCTGGTTGCCGGAAGATCGGGATCGGCGTTTTCCGCGGAAATCGGTTCCATGATGATTAACGAAGAGATTGACGCCCTGACAACCATGGGTTTTGATCCCGTCCGATTTCTCGTTATCCCCAAGGTTCTGGCTTCCGTTATTGTTGTTCCGCTGCTTACGGTCTATTCCGCTTTTTTCGGAATCATCGGCGGCATGATGGTCGGCGTTCTGGGGCTGGATCTGACGGCTCAGGGCTATATCCAGCAGAGCATCAAAAGTATTGGAGTCTTTGATGTCGTCTCCAGCCTGGTCAAATCCATGGTCTTTGCCATGCTCATCTCCGGGATTGCGTGTCAGCGGGGATTCCAGGTCCGGGGCGGCGCCGATGCGGTCGGGGAGGCCGCCACCTCGGCGGTTGTTTCGGCCATCTTCTTGATTATTCTCGCGAATTCTGCATTCGCGATTATACTTTACTATATTCATTAACTCATTGTCTCCGGGGGCGATCTTGCGCGAAGTGGACAGGCAACCGGTCATTGTCGTTGAAAACCTTACCATGGGGTTCGGCGATGATCTTATTCTAAGGGACGTCAGTTTTGAAGTTTTCAAGGGCGAAATATTTGTGATTGTCGGCGGCAGCGGCTGCGGAAAAACAGTGCTTATGAAGAATATGATCGGACTTTACAGACCTTCAGCGGGCCGGGTCCTGGTTGAAGGCACTGATATCAACACCGACAGCGAGGAGGCGCTGAGTCTGATCCGGCACAGGATCGGTGTACTCTTTCAGTCCGGCGCCCTGATCGGGTCCATGAGCCTGGCCGAAAATGTCGCCCTGCCGCTGAGCGAGCAGCGGACGGTTTCACCCGCCCTGATCGACATGATTATCAAAATGAAACTGGGCATGGTTAATCTGGCCGGTTACGAAAATCACTTGCCAGCGGCGCTGTCCGGGGGTATGAAAAAAAGAGCCGGCCTGGCCCGGGCCATGGTCATGGATCCGACAATTCTTTTCTTTGATGAACCATCCTCCGGGCTGGATCCCGTCACTGCGGCGGAGCTCGATGTCACGATCAAAGGCATCAATGAAGGCATGGGGACGACCATGGTCATTGTGTCCCACGATCTGGCGTCCATCATGAATATTGCGCACCGCGTGATCATGCTCGACAAAAGCGAGAAAGGCATTATCGCGGAAGGCATCCCGGCCGAGCTGAAAGAAAATTCGGACGATCCACGGGTGATTCAATTCTTTAACCGTTCGCATGAAGCAGTAAAAGCGCAGGGGGCAACGCATGGCACGTAAGACATCCAAATTCGCGATCGGCATTTTCGTAACGGCAGGCCTGATTCTGGCCGTCGTCGCCATCGTCTGGCTGGGCGCCTCGGCATACTTTCAAAAAGGAACGCTTTTTGTCACGTATTTTGATGAGTCCGTGCAGGGGCTCTCGGCGGATTCCAATGTCAAATACCGCGGCGTCAACGTGGGGACGGTCAGAGCCATCCGGGTGGCCCCGGACAACAGACTGGTTGAAGTGGTCATGAAAATCCTGATGGAAGGCGGCAATGAAAAGAATCTCACGGCCAAGCTGAGGTCGGCCGGTTTGACCGGGATTGTTTATATCGAGTTAGACCGGAGCGTTGAAGAAGACAGCGAATTATCTCCCAAATTTGACTTTCCTGCGCAATATCCGGTCATCCTCTCGCGGCCCTCGGATTCGAAGTATATCCTTTCCATAGTGGACAAAATCGTCTCGGAATTGAGAACGATTGATATCAAGGGCATTTTTCAGGAAGCGAAAGAAATCACCGGGGGGATCAATGAATACGTGAACGGCCCCAGGATGAAAAATATTGCCGATAATCTGGAGTCCACCACGGCCAGTCTGGACCGCGCCGCCCGGCAGATAGACAAACTTACGGCGGAGGGGAAGCTGGAAGACGTCCTGAAAGAGGCCAGGGGGACCGTCGCGGACACGCGCGCCCTGATCGGCAAAATCAGAGAAGATCTTGACGCCATGAAACTGGTGGACTCCGCCGGGAAAGCGAATCAGATGGTGGCCGGGGTCGATAAAAGCGTCAGGGACATGACCTTTGATCTGAAGAATACCGCGGATAACCTTCAGCGGGCTTCGGAAAACCTGGATATATTGATTGATAAATTGCGGGATGATCCCTCGGATCTGCTGTTCAGCCGACCGCCGCCGGTATCTGAACGGGAGCGATAGCATCAGGAGATAACTATATGAATACATTGATTAAATATTTGGTCGTGGTCTCGATCGTTTTAAGCCTGGTTGCCTGTTCGTTTGGCGGGAAGCCTGCCGTCATGGTTGAGCAGTATGCCCTGGAATATCCGCCGCCTTCTGTGCAGAGTCTGCCCCCGCTGGATCAAGTCATCCGGCTCGAACGGTTTTCGGTGGCCCAGATATTCAATCATGTCAAGATGGTTTACCGGCAGAAGCCCACGCACTACAACGACTATGCCTATCATCGCTGGCGGGCCAATCCCGGGGATATGGTGGGCGACAGCCTCTTGCGTGATCTGCGGGCTGCGGGAATCTTCAAATCGGTATTTTCCTGGCGGGATGTGGGAAATATGCCCTTCATTTTGAAGGGCGGCGTCGGCGAATTCTATGAGAGCGATGAAAAGGACGGCAGGAAAGCGATCCTGTCGGTCCATATCATCCTGATAGACGCGACATCCAGGGAGTTGACAAAACAGATCGTCTTCCAGAAAAACTACCGCTGCGAGGAGCCTGTCACGGAGAAAACGGTGCAGGGATTTGCCCTGGCGATGAGCCGGGCTGTGGAAAAGTTATCCGGACAAGTCATTACGGATATACGCGAAGCGATGAAAAACAGGAAATAAGACAAGGGAGGTGTGGCATGAAGGTTGTTGCGTTGAACGGAAGCGCCCGCAAGGACGGGAATACGGCGATACTGATCAATGGCGTTTTTGAGGAGTTGAAAAAGGAGGGCATCGAAACGGAACTGATCCAGATGGCGGGAAAACCGATTCAGGGATGCATCGCCTGTTACAAATGCTTTAAAAATCAGAACCGGCGATGCTCCGTGGATAAAGACATGCTCAATGAAATCATCGCAGCCATGGAGCCGGCCGAAGGCATCCTGCTGGGGTCGCCGACGTATTTCTCCGATGTTTCCTCCGGAATGCGGGCCTTTATTGAGCGCTGCGGCTTTGTTGCCCGCGCCAACGATTACATGTTCAAGGGAAAAGTAGGGGCCGCTGTGGTGGCTGTCCGCCGTGCCGGCGCCATTCCGGCATTCAGCTCCATGAATCTCTTCCTTCACTATATGCAGATGTTCATGCCGGGCGCCAGTTACTGGAGCATCGGTATCGGCAGGGATCCCGGGGATGTGCTCAAGGATGACGAAGGCATCCAGACCATGAAGTCGCTGGGGCAGAACATGGCCTTTCTGCTCAAGAAACTTCATACATCCTGAAAAAAGAGGCAGGCGTTAAGCAAAATTATTATATGGAGTTAAGGTAAATAGATGTGATATGCATACACCAGTAATTCTGGTCTTGCCAGGGGATGTCTTGATAAGCAAACCATGCATGCAGGGGGGGGCGATGACAGACGGAATCGACAACAAGATTGATTTAAAGGAAAGCAAAGTCAGCGAGATCGTATCGGTATTCGCGAATGTGCCGCCGCGAAAGGACATCATGATTTTCGTCGACGATGTTTTTGCCGAGGCAAAGGTTCGTCTGGAAGAAATGGCCAAGACAGCCAAGGCGGCTTATTATGAACATGTTTTCGATGAGCGGCTGGAGAGGTTGAGGATTCTCGGGTGTCCGGCATTCACCCTCAACAAGTTAAAAACAAAAAAAGCGGATGTTATCTCAAAGGTTTGTGCTCTGAATATACCGGATAACCGGGATTCCCTGATCCCCGTTATCTCCAGTCAATATCTGACGATCTATTCGCAGTTGGAAATGATCAGTTTCAAAGGCATGACCGGGGAGACGGCCCTGGAGGCGTCCCGCATCACGAATGCATTAAAGAAAGGAATTACGCAAAATGACAGCAAGATTTTTGATGGCGTATATTTTATACTGGACATCGATGACGGGGCCAACACGGAAAAGCTGACGTGCGCGGAAGCCGATGAAAGAATCAGGGGGAAAAACCGCCTTCCATTAACCGTGGAAGAGATCATCGCGATCTTATTGCAGAGAACTGAACCGCCGGCCTGCAATCTGCTGGCAGGCGGCTCCCGATACGAGCAGGATGACAGGATCCCTTTCTGCACAACCGAAGACAATAAAACATGGTTGAAAACCTGTTTTTACAACACCATCCATCCGAATTCAGTCACTCCGTCCTGTGGGGCGCGCATTTAATCACCCAGGGGGTTTGATTATTCGCGTTATCCTGGTTCTCCGCGATGTAATGAGGGTATCTTACTTGTGAACGATTTTGTCCAGAGAATGATCACTTCCCGAAAAGGACTGTTCTGGGATAAAGGTCCGTTGGATCCGGAGAAAGATAAGTTCGTTATCGTCGAAAGGATTCTTGAGTTTGGAACGGAAAGGGAGTCCCAGGCAGTTGTTTCCTGCTACGGCGATGAATTCGTCAGGGAGGTGGTCCGCAACAGCCGGAACCTTAGCCCAAAAACGGTTAATTATTTTGCCAGGTTATTAGACATTTCCCGGGAGGCTACACGATGTTTTTCCGATGTATCACCGCGGATATGGCAACCATTCTAAAAAACCCGTTCCTGAGGGAACTCCCGCCGCAAACATATCTGGCGGGCGGCACCGCTGTGGCTCTTCATCTTGGCCATCGACTCTCCATAGATCTTGACTTTTTCACACCCCATGACCTGGACAGCCTGCAATGGTTCAAGAGGCTGCAAACAGCCTTTTCCGGGGATTTTACATTATCTGCCGTAAAAATTGAGAAGAATACCCTGGTTGTGACCATGAACAACACAGGATTCAGTCTTTTTGTCTATCCTTATAAGCTCATGGAGACGACTGCCTCAGATGATTCCCTGCCGACGCCGATAGCCTCGCTCCGCGATCTGGCCCTCATGAAGCTCATCGCTGTCAACCAACGCGGGGCGTGCAAGGATTTTATCGACCTGAAGTTCATCATGGAAAATACCGGTCTGACGTTTGAAGTTCTTTCTCAGGATCTTGGCCGGAAATATGCCGTGGGCGAGGAGATATTTTTTCAACTGAAGAAGAGTCTGATCTATTTTGACGACGCCGAGAGGGACTTGAACGTGAACATGTATGCAACGGACAGCGGACGCTTTGAGAACCTTGCTGACGATACATGGCGGGCCACGAAACGTTATTTTAAAGATAGGATCATGACCGGCTCTGCGCGGGAATAGTCGAATAAACACAGGGGCAACCCTATGAAAGATCAATCCAAGACAAAGCAGGTACTGATCCAGGAACTGGCTTCTCTGAGACAGAGGATTCCAGAGCTGGAGCGATCGGAATCAGGGCGGGCGGAGGAGATGGCCCCGGGAAAAAGCCTTCCGGATACCGGAAAACATGGAATCGCTGTCCATTGTAGTTTTGCCTGTCTGAGGGATATTGCGCATGAATAAGAGACGTTATTTTTATTCATTATCGATGATTCTTCTGCTGATCGTCGCTGTTGCCGGCTGGTCTGCAACAAACTATCTCAGCAATAAAGCCCGACAGGAAATCATCGGAGAAAGCCGAGCTTCAGCATTAACCATTTCCATCCATGTATCCTCTACATTAACTTACCTTAAAGGGGCCGTTAAATCCCTGGCTGGCTCTCCCTGGATTGCTCCCGCACTGCTGTCTAAAAGGGCTCAGGATATCGAACGTGCCAATAGTGCATTAGACAGATACAACTCCGCCTTAAACGCCTCTGTCTCCTACCTGATGGATGCTGAGGGCATGACGGTGGCATCCTCCAATCGTAAAGATCCGGACAGCTTTGTAGGGAAGTCCTATCGTTTTCGTCCTTATTTTCAGGAAGCGGCCAAGGGTCAACCCGGTCGTTATTTTGCGCTGGGCATTACTTCCGGAAAGAGGGGTTTCTATGCAAGCTACCCGGTTCTGAATCTTTTAGGTAATGTGGTTGGTGTGGTCACGATGAAAAAGGATCTTGACGATATGGAGACTTTTTTCAGCAAATACCCCTTTTGCTTTCTCATCAGCCCGGATGGCATCATCTTTCTGTCCAGTTCACCGGCAATGGTTCTAAAGAGTCTCTGGCCGCTGGACAAAGCCGCACGGGAAAAATTGATTGCTTCCCTGCAATTCGGCAATAAACCCTTTGAAGCGGTTATGAAAAAGGAATTTGCCGATGGCACTGAAGTCACTTTGGAAGGAAAGGATTATTTTGTCTCCAGGGCGGTGATTGACAGCGACGGATGGTCGATTGTGCTTCTGACCCCGACAGCTCATATCAGGATTTACAATTTGATCGGCATTCTGGCAACGATTGGCGCATGCTCATTAATCATGTTCTTTTCAGGCCTTATCTATGTCACAGACCGATCCCAAGAGGCCATTCGGCAAAGTGAAGAGCGCTATCGGTCCGTGGTGGAAAATGCGAGGGATATGATCTTCAGGACTGATGCAAATGGATATTTCACCTTCGTAAATCCGGAGGTGATCCGCATTACGGGATACGAAGAAGAGGAGCTTATTGGAAAGCAGTATACGATAATGATCCGCCCGGACATGCGTGACGAAGCCATGAAGTTCTTCGGCCGCCAGTTCGTAAAGGGGATTCAAAATACATATTCAGAATATCCCATTCTCACGAAAGACGGCCAGGAGCTCTGGGTTGGTCAAAACACGCAGTTGATTGTGGAAGATAGCAATGTTACAGGCTTTCAGGTAGTGACCCGTGACATCACCGAGCGCAGGCAGATGGAGGAGGCGCTTGAAAAGAGTGAGGCCATGCTCAACGAGATGGGTGCAATAGCAAAGGTTGGCGGCTGGGAATTTGATGCGGAGTCTCAGAAACAGGTATGGACGAAAGAGGTGTATCGTATCCACGAAGTTGATGAAAGCTATGAGCCTACGGTGAGCAAGGGAATCGAGTTCTATGTCCCCGAATCAAGGTCAGCCATAGAGAGCGCCGTGCAACGCGCGATAGCGTATGGTGAGCCCTTTGATGTGGAGCTGGAAATCATTACTGCAAAAGGCAATCATCGGTGGGTTCATGCTAACGGGAATGTCCAACAGGAAAGCGGAATAACGAAAATAGTCTATGGAACCTTTCAGGATATCACCGAACGCAAGCAGACGGATGAAAAGATCCGGCAGATGGCCTACCATGATTCCCTGACGGGGCTTCCCAACCGGAAGCTCTTCTCTGATCGCTTGGGTATTGCCTTGGCTCAGGCCCAGAGGAGTCAAAAAAAAGTAGGAATCGCGATGCTCGACCTCGACAATTTCAAGGGCGTGAATGACACACTGGGCCATGATATAGGGGATCTCCTTCTCAAGGTAGCAGCAGAGCGGCTAAGCGCAGCACTCAGGAAGGGGGATACCGTTGCGCGCTTCGGTGGTGACGAGTTTGTGCTGATCCTTCCCGACCTGAAGGCAATTGAAGATGCAATCCAGGTTGTACAGAAGATCGTTGACAGTTTTTGCAAGCCCTTCCTCATCGACACCCATCAACTCGTTGTGACAACGAGTATCGGCATCGCTGTCTATCCCAATGATGGAACAGATGGGGATAGCCTCCTGAAAAATGCCGATATCGCCATGTATCAAGCCAAGCAAGCGGGGCGGGCCCGATACCAACTCTATAAAAAGACCTGAAGATGCGAAACTCATCGCATTGACCTGTTCAAAGGTTTTCAAGTTGAAGAGGCTTGATTTCAAACGGCTAATCCTCACCACAATGATGAACAAAAAGTTGCAGTTTTGCCAGTGGCTATCCAAGGCACCTGAAGGGAGAGAAAATTCTTATGGAGGCCCGCATTATGGCTGTGGCTGATGTGATGGAATTGGTTGCAAAATATTTCATAATGTAATACAATGAATATAAAGTGAACGAGATTGGAGATAAGTTATGCCTAAAGCCGTTAAAATATCCGATGAGCTGGCAATCACCGCGGCGGTATTTGCTGGCGTCGAGGGTCGGTCGCTTGCCGGCCAAGTAGAGTACTGGGCAAAGCTGGGAAGAGTGGCGGATGAAAACGCCGATCTTCCAGTCTCCTTGATCAAGGAGATCCTCATCGCCCGGGCTCAGGTGAAAAACGGATTGAAGACGCCCTATGTTTTTGGTGAGGGCGAATGAGCCGTCAGGTTTCGCAGTCGCCTCTTTTTGAGAGGAAAAAGAAGCGTTTGACCAAGGAGGAGATTTTCGTTCTGGATGACGAGGTCCGGCGCATCTGCGCAGCACCCGAAATCGGCGAGACGAAAAAGGGAGATCTGACAGGCGTTTCCGTTCATAAATTCAAGGTTCGGGATAGATTGTTTCTGCTGGCCTATGAATTTGATGAAAAGGAAATGCTTCTGCTTGCCTTGGGCGCACACGAGAATTTCTATCGCGATCTGAAGCGCTATTTGAGTTAGCGGATATTTGCCGAGACCGAGGTGCTGTTAAAAACCTTGAAGCCGTAACCAACTTTGACGACCTCGTCAAAAGTCAAGAATTCCCTCCCCCTCCCCTTCATCCCCTCCCGCCAGGGGAGGGGAAAACTTTTTGCGAGTCAACCAACTTTATTTACAGAAACACTCCTCATTTACGCCATTATTTCAATATCCCTTTTCTTTTCCTCCAATCTCTTCCGAGAGATCGGGTAGGGCGTCTTGAGTTCCTGGGCAAACAGCGAAACCTTGAACTCCTCGATCATCCACCGGAAGGCATTGAGGGCCTGCCGCTTTTCGGCGGACGATCCGGGTGTCAGGTGTTTAAGTGTTTCCTGAAGAAAATCATCAAAATACTTGATTTCAGAGGTCTTTGCGTTGGCTTTCTCCAGATGTAAAAGGCCTCTTTCCGCACGGATCAGCAGGGCCTTCAGATAACGGACGATGTGGCCCCGGCGTTCTGAATCATATTTCAGAAGAAAATCTGGGGGGACGAGACATTCCAGATCCGCACGGATGGTCGCCAGAAACTGCTTTGCCGGTTTGTTGAGGCGGTGCGACAGGTCAAAGGTGTGCAGGGTCGCGACGGTTTCATGATACGCCTGCACGAAAGGCTTCATTTCCCTCAGAACTTCCTGTCCTGCGGGCAGAATGAGCGACGCGGCCGCATCTGCGCGTTGATGGAAGGCCGCAGCCGTCCGTACGGGGACACAGAAAAGGTCCTGCATAATCTTTTCATACAGTTTGTTTTCAAGGGCCTTGTGGCCGCCGAACGCGGCAGACCAGACCTTCATGTCGCCGGACAGGGCCAGCGACTTTTTTAAGGATTTGAGCTCCGGCTGAAAATGAAGGCCGTACAGTGTCGTGATTCCCTTCGTGTGGGTTTCATCCGCTTCCGCTTTGGTCTGAAAGAGGCGGATGTTTACGGATCCTTCCGCCGCCTGAAGCGCCGGGTAGGCAAATCCCTGAAGCACGCCCCGACTTTCCAGGGGAATTTCTTCAGGCAGGTCGCCGAAATCCCACTTCGTCAACCCCGTCTTTTCCCAAGCCTTGCGAACCCTGGCGAAGACCGCTGTTTCCTCGGCGCTTAGCATTTCGGTCTGAAACTGGGCGATGTCACGCCCTGAGGAGATTTCCTTCCCCCGGACATCCAGGATAGAAAACCGCATTTTCAGATGATCCGGGAGCTTGTCCAGCAACCAGGCGGAAGCGGGGATGTCCACAGCAAAACGGTGATAGATAAATTTTCCCAGAATCGACGGCAGCGATCCCTCGCCGGACGGCATTTCGGTTTGAATGATCCCGGCGGTCTCTCCGAGGGGCTGGAGCTTCTTCCGGTATTCCTTCGGAAGGCCCCTCAGCAGTGCGTTGATTTTTTCCTGATAAAGGCCGGGAACTGACCGGTCCGCGGCTTCGGCGGGCGCCTTGGAAAGCAGGTGGACGGGAATTCGCATCGTGACACCGTCCTCCGGGTGTCCGGGATCGAAACGGTAGGAAAACCCGAAACGGTGCTTGCCCGAGGCGCATTCGTCGGGATAGAGGGCAAGGATGCGCTCATCCGGGACGCTGTTGAGAATGTCCGCTTCCTTCATGCGCAGGAATCCGTCGCCGCCCCGGTCGCGGATGAGCTTCTGAAGGGTTCGGACATCATAAATCCCGGGCAGGCGCTCCTCATAGAACCGGGAGATCTGCTCTTCGTCGGCCATCAGGTCATGCCGCCGGATCTTGTCCTCCATCGCCGCCGCCTCCTCCATCAGCTTCCGGTTATGATCCAGAAAGGGCAGATTCTGTTTGACATCCCCTTCCACCAGGGCGCTGCGGACGAAAATCTGCGCGGACGTTTCCGGATCGATCCGCCCGTAGGAGACAGGCCGGCCGGCAACGATTACAAGACCAAAGAGGCTGACCTGTTCCGACGCGACCACCTCCCCGCGGTTCTTTTCCCAGTGCGGCGCGGCATAGGTGTACCGGCACAGATCGCCCCCGACCGC
Source organism: uncultured Syntrophaceae bacterium (assembly GCA_964467445.1). Classification (GTDB taxonomy): domain Bacteria; phylum Desulfobacterota; class Syntrophia; order Syntrophales; family Fen-1087; genus JAPLJM01. The sequence continues at coordinate 912 of CAYXQK010000113.1, read as the reverse complement.
CTCCAGCCAGCCCGGATCGATGTTGGCTGCGGTTCTGGCAAAAAGGCGCGACGTTTCGACGATCTCCGCTGCGACAATCCAGTTTCCCCCCTTGTTGAAGAGGCTGGAACCCGGGAAAATCATGACCTGGCGGCCCTTGGTCGCCGTATAGAGGTTTTTCTGCTGTTTTACGGCGATGTTGGACAGATAACCGCTGAGAATGGATTTATGGATGCCGTCGGTCAGTTTTTGGGCATCCGCCGGTTTTTGCCGGTCGGGTTTCTTATTGCCCTCCTGTTCATTCAGAATCATGCGGATCTGGTCGTGGACGTCGCGCCACTCCCGCATGCGACGGTAGGAGAGGAAATGTTCCTGACAGAACTTACGCATTCTGTTCTGGGTTTTGATCGTTTCGCGTTGACCGTAATAATGGTTCCAGATCCGCAGCAGCGTGATAAAGTCGGAGGTGGGGTCCCTGAACGCGGCGTGCACCTGGTCCGCCCGCTGAGCCTGCTCCAACGGACGTTCCCGGGGGTCCTGGACGGTCATGGCGGACGCGATGACGAGCACCTCCTCCACACAGTCCTCTTTCCGGCCTTCCAGAATCATGCGGGAAATCCGGGGATCGATGGGCAGGCGGGCCATGCGGCGGCCACTTTCCGTCAGGCGGAAAGATCCCGTCGCGCCCGCGTCATCGTCCGGAGCCCCTTTTTCAACCGCCCCCAGTTCCTGGAGAAGGTCCAGACCGTCCCGAACGGCCCTCGGACCGGGGGGATCGATGAACGGGAAAGTCTCGATATCGCCGAGACGAAGGGAAAGCATGCGCAGGATGACTTCGGCCAGATTCGCCCGCAGGATTTCCGGCGGGGTAAAGAGCGGACGATTTTCAAAATCCTCTTTGGTGTAGAGCCGGATGCAGAGTCCGTGCTGCAC
>CAYXQK010000112.1:0-3443 GCA_964467445.1 uncultured Syntrophaceae bacterium | reverse complement strand
CAGCCGCATATGCCCCCTGTTCCTGATCAGAGCGTCAACGCCCCTGGCGGCAACGGCCAATGAAGCCGGAGAAAAAAAACCGGTGGTCCGGTCATAGCGGACGCTGCGGGACAGAGCCGGGACATAAAGGCTGTTCAGGCGGTCGTCCAGAGGCCCATAGGAAATACTGAAATCCAAATCGATCAGATATTCGGAAGACGCCAATGATTATCCCTCCACTTCTTTGAGAGCCTGATCTTGGTAGGCATGATAAAGTCTCTGACAGAAATCGTCCCAGCGCTCACAGATTACGAGGGTCTGATCATCCGCCTGGAAGAGGTTGGGGTATGCAACCAGCTCGGCGATCTCAGCCTTGAGCCCGTCGATGACACCGGGATTCCCGTTTTTAAGGATGTTTTCCACGAATTCCGCCGGGCCGTACCAGGTTGACGCCCGCTGAAAATCGCGGTGCATCTGTGTCAGCAGGACATTACGCGGCCCCTCCCACAGCTCATTCACGGCAGCGTCCCGGTAGAGTCTCGGCAGGCATGAAAAATCCTCGATCACCCCGTGACCGCCAAAAATGGACATGGCGGCGCGGATCACATCGGTTGCATCCCAAGAGGCCACAATCTTCTGGAGCATGATAAGCTCCCGGATCTCGAACCGCTTCTTCTTCGCGGTTTCCGTCCCGTCCTGCTTCATCCCGCCTTGCAGACCGCCCTCCAGTTTCAGAAATTCACCGTAGAGCTTAAAGGCAGCGGCAGTTGTTCTTTTTACGGACTTTTCCATGGATCGCAATTGAGCTGTGACCATGGGAAATTGGCCTACCCTGAAACCGAAGGCTTCCCTGAATTCCGCGTACTTTGTTGCTTCCCGGACAGCCCGGGTCATGAAGGCGGCGCAGGACAGCCCGACGGTTAAACGGGAATACGTCAGAACGATGCCCACCACATTGGCGAGCCCCCGTGCAAGGGGGCCGACGGGATAGGCGACGGCCCCGTCATAGGTTATTTCTGCGGTCGTCAGCTCGCTGGTACCCAGCTTCCACTTGATGCGGTCAAGAGTGCATCCGTTTCGTATTTCCTTCTCCATGTCGCCGGGAAGCCAGGAAGGCACCACAAACAAGGCGACCTCTTCCGATCCTGCCGGTTTCGCCGTCACCACGGCATAGTCGGCATGGGTGGCGGAACAGAAATATTTGGTCCCGTAAAGTTTCCAGACATCGCCTTCCCGGGCAGCTTCCAAGACATTGGCGGGAACATCTGACCCGCCCTGGATTTCGGACAGGTACTGGGCGCCGATGGCAAAATCGCCTTCGATGCCTTCTTTGCAGTGACGCAGAATGTTTTTCGTTTCCGGGCCGTCCGCATACTGATCCAGAATCGCAACCAGCCCTTCCGTGCAGGTAACAGGACAGGCAATGCAGGCTTCACCGTTTTGATAGATCAGGTACATTTTGATGAGCCGGACCCAAGGGGGCGTATTCCCGGAAAACAGGGCTTCCGAAAAGACCTCCTTCTCCATAATTTCTGTTTCCGCCGGCCTGACGATCCGGTCGATCCGGTGGTGATGCCCGTCATAATGCATCATGTAGGGGCGTTTCTCAGGCGATGCAATGATTTCTGCAAAGTCCCGCCAGCGGAAAGACGCTTTCAGGGATATAGCCCGGGCGGCTTTATCAACCTGTTCCCATTCATCCCCGGTGTAATGCTTCAGCACCTTCTGAATGAAGGAATCATCGCTGTAATAATCAACTGACTTGCGCCATGCCAAAAAATCGTCAAAACGGTAGGGGTTTTTTCTATCCGGCAATGACATCAGAACCTCCCTGAAGATTTGATGTGCCAAGTATAGCATATTGAGGCTTCAAGAACGAATATCTTTTACTTAAACGACAGATTATTTATCATTCCCGGGATCAATCCGGCAGATTGTGCGCCTCCAATTTTTTTAATTTCCCCTATTGACATCTCCTACATGTTGTGGTCAAATGAAAACAATCATACCATATATTGTATTTTAACAAACTTCACACTGCAATCATCAAGGAGATAAACTCAATGAAAAAAAGGACTTCAACTCTTTCCATCCCCTGCCTGACTAAAAATGCCATTACCGTCCTTGAAAGACGTTACCTGAGAAGGGATATGGAAGGTAATGTGCTGGAAAATCCGGTCCATATGTTCAGGCGCGTTGCAGACAGCATCGCAGCCGCTGATCTGATATTCCACAAAAAGGCAGATACCAGGAAGCTGTCTGAACAGTTTTACAATATGATGGCAGCGCTTGAGTTTCTCCCCAATTCCCCAACACTGATGAACGCCGGCCGGGAACTGGGACAGTTGTCCGCCTGTTTCGTCCTGCCCGTCGGGGACTCCATGGAGGAAATTTTCGATGCCGTCAAATTTACCGCCCTGATTCACAAATCCGGGGGCGGGACCGGTTTCTCCTTTTCCCGCCTGCGTCCTGCCAACGATGTGGTCTTGACCACCACCGGCATTTCCAGCGGTCCCATTTCTTTCATGCGGGTCTTTGATGTGGCCACGGAAACCATAAAGCAGGGCGGCACCCGTCGCGGGGCCAACATGGGTATTCTGCGGGTCGATCATCCCGACATCATGGATTTCATCATGTGCAAGGCCGATAATGGCCAGTTAAATAATTTCAACATCTCCGTCGGCCTGACGGAAGTCTTCATGTCCGCCGTTGAAAATGATGAGAACTATGAGCTCATCAACCCCCGCAATGGTCAGTCAGCCGGCACCCTTAATGCGCGCAAGGTTTTCAACCGGATTGTCACCCAGGCCTGGGAAAATGGGGAACCGGGTATTATTTTCCTGGACCGCCTGAACCGGGACAATCCGACGCCTCACGTGGGGATGATTGAATCAACCAATCCCTGCGGAGAGCAACCCCTGCTGCCCTATGAGTCCTGCAATCTGGGATCGATCAATCTTGGGAAAATGGTTAAGGATGGCGCTATAGACTGGAAGAAACTCAAAGAGGTGATTCATCTGGCCGTCCATTTTCTGGATAACGTTGTCGAAGTCAACAATTATCCTCTGCCCCAGATTGCCGAGATGACTTTCGGTAACCGGAAAATCGGCCTCGGCGTCATGGGCTGGGCGGATATGCTGATCATACTCGGTGTTCCCTACGATTCCGAGGAAGCTGTTCACCTGGCGCAGCAAACCATGAAATTCATAAAGGAACAGGGCCACGCCGCATCACGTTTACTGGCAAAACACAGGGGGGCGTTCCCGAATTTCAAGGGTTCCCTATATGAAAAAAGAGGCGAACTGCCGATCCGCAACGCAACGGTCACAACCATTGCGCCGACGGGCACCATTTCCATCATTGCCAACGCTTCGTCCGGCGTGGAACCGATATTCGCCGTATCTTATATCCGCCAAGTCATGGATAACGATATTCTCATTGAAGTCAACCCCTGCTTTGAAAAG
>CAYXQK010000111.1:0-5317 GCA_964467445.1 uncultured Syntrophaceae bacterium | reverse complement strand
GAAGGCGCCGACGGTCTCGCTCGTGTACATCCGCTCATACTTGTTCTTCAGGGAAATGATCACCAGCCCGCCCACGATCAGACAACCCAGCTGGAAATAGGGGAAGTTGCCCACACCCGCCACCGCGTATTCCGCGAAGCTGAATGTTGCCGTCAGGAGAACCACCGCCGCCGCTACCATCATTGTTCCGAATGTCTTTTTCATGATCTGTTTCCTCCTTGGGAGTTTGTTTGTTTTGTTTGGCTTTCTCTAATGCTCAAAGTGTGCCAATAATCCGGCCTACACAAGATATTTCTGTAAGTATATGTATTGCTTTATTATTTTAATTATGGCGGGCGAAGAGTCTGCGGGAAATATCCGTTTCAGAGGCCTGATTTTTAAAGAGTCGTTAAATGATCCTTAACGGGATGAACAATGAAAATAATGCTTGATTTTTAATTGTTCTATGCTAATGTCCCGCCCGCATGCGGTGATTTAATGGTAAATTGCTCCGCGTTATAAATGTGCTAAAGCGCTGAAAGCATTAAAATATGAACCCGCGCTTCGGCGCGGGTTTTTTGCGTTTACATAAAGCGCAGCCCACTGAAAGGAGAAAGTCAATGCAGATTTCATCAGAAAGTATCAAGGTTGGACATCCGGATGTTGTTGCCGATGTGATCGCAGCCAATGTGATTGCAGCCATTCTGGATGAAGAAAAGAAAATGAAGCCGGGGCTGAACCTGCACAACATGCCCCATTGCGGCCTGGAGGTCTTCCTCGGGAAGGGCATTTGCCTCGTGGGTGGCGAGGTCCGGACCCGGGTTTATGTGGATATCGACAAGATCGTCCGGGAATGCGTATTGGCTTTGGGATATAATGACGTCGCCGTGGGCCTCAATGGGAATTCCATGGGGGTCCTCAATGCGATCATTCCGCAGTCGCCGGATATCAACCAGGGGACGTCCATGGATCTCAACAAGAAACATGAGATCGGCGCCGGCGACCAGGGGATCATGTACGGATTTGCCTGCAACGAGACGCCGGAACTGCTGCCGCTGCCTTATGTGCTGGTCAGCCGGCTCATGCGCGCTTTTGAGAACTGCGGCGATCCCATTTTTGCGCCGGATGGAAAAGGCCAGGTCTCTGTGGAGTACGACGACAAGACCGGAAAGCCCGTGCGTCTCGCCAAGGTCCTGATGTCCAACGCCATCGATTACCGGATCGTCAAAAAGGCCGAGAAGGGCCATATCAAAGCAAAAGCCCGCGACATCGCATTTTCATGCCTGAAGGACTGGGTGGACAAGAAAACGGAATTCCTCTTCAACCCCACCGGTGAATGGCAGGCCGTCAACTCCTGCGGCGCCGCCGACTCCGGCGTGACGGGACGCAAACTCGTCGTTCAGTTTTACGGCGGCTATCCGGGCGCCCAGATGGGAGGCGGCGCGGTGGTCCACAAGTCCCCGGAGAAAGTCGATTGCTCTGCGGCATTCGGCGCGCGCCATGTGGCCAAGAATATCGTGGCGGCGGGGCTGGCCGACAAGTGTTCCGTCCAGTTGGCCTATGCCATCGGCGTGGCCAAACCTTTCTCGACCTATGTCAATACCTTCTGCACGGGAAAACTTCCCGACCAGAAACTCGAAAAACTCATCGAGCAGGTCTTTGACCTGACCCCGGGTGGCATGATCAAGAAATTCGATCTTCTCAACAGCGACATCTACCGGAAGATCCCGATCACGCTGTTCCTGGATGATTACCGCTGGGAAAAGACGGACATGATCAAGAAGCTTCAGGCGGCCGTGAAATGACATTTATCGAAAAAGATACTTGACGAAAGTGTACATTGGTAGTACAATTATACCTACAATAGGAGGTACAACCAATGCCAAGCGCTCCCAAAATTATACCCATTTCCGATCTTAGGCAAAACGCCAGCGATGTAGTGAAAAGTGTTTCGTCGTCAAGAGAACCTGTTTTTATTACTCAGCGTGGAAGAGCTGCTGCTGTCATGGTCAGCATGGAAGTCTATAGAAATGCACAGCATGAAATGGATATTTTACACTTGCTCGCCAGAGGCGAGAAGGAAATAGCCGCCGGAACAGGTCATGAACTTGAAGACGTATTAAAAGAAGCAGCTCTTTATCTTGAGGCTGCAAAAAGTTGAGAATATTATTTACGCCCACAGGCCGTCGCCAATTTCTTAAAGCCATTGCATATATTCACAGAGACAAACCATCTGCCGCGCTGTCTTTTCACCAAAAAGCAGCGAAATCTCTATCCCGACTCAAAAAGTTTCCTGAGTCGGGAAGGCCGCTTCCAGAGTTTCCGGAACTTCCTTTTCGTGAAGTTATCGTAAAGCCCTATCGGTTTTTCTATAAGGTTAAAGGTAACGATGTGTGGATAGTGGCGGTATGGCATGGCGCTCAGCTGCCAGAAGAACCAGAAAACTAATGGGTAACAAAACGCTAAAGCCGATCGCGTCCCCGTGGGCCCCTCCGGCTTAGCTTTTCGTTCAAACAGATAGATCAGGAGATTTGATGCTGAAAAAGCCCCCCCCTTCAGCCCATAAAGCGGGAGCTTTACAGGTTCACCTCGCGACAGTCGATACAGATCGATAACGCCGCAGAAAAAATATTTTCAGCCGTTTTTCCCCTTGTGGGGCATTTGCAGACAAGAACCGGTCAAACCGTTTCCTACAGCCCCATGAACCGGGCGCAGATCATCTTCATGATTTCGTTGGTTCCGGCAAAGATGCGCGTCACGCGGATGTCCCGCCAGGCCCTGGCAATGGGGTATTCCTCGCAGTAGCCGTAGCCGCCGTGAAGCTGGACACACCGGTCCGCCACGCGGCAGGCCATGTCGGTGATCCAGAACTTGGACATGGAGACATCCACGACGATCTCCTTTCCTTCCATGTGGTCCACGATCAGCTTGTCCAGAAAGGTCCGTCCGAGCCGGATATCCGTGGCCATTTCCACAATCTCGAACTGGGTATGCTGAAATTTGGAAAGGGGCTTCCCGAAAACCACGCGCTCCTTGCAGTATTTGATGGTCATCTCCAGCATCAGTTCAGCGCCGGCCTGGGCGCCGATGGCGCACATGAGCCGCTCCTGCTGCAGCTTGAACATGAGCTTCAGAAAGCCGGAGCCCTTTTCGCCGAGGCGGTTGCCGGCGGGAACCCGGCAGTCCGTGAAGTATAGCTCGGCCGTGTCCTGGGAGTGCCACCCGACTTTCTTGAGCTGCCTTCCCTTGTCGAAACCGGGGGTCCCGGCCTCGACAAGGAAGAGGTCCACGGCCTGGTGCGGATTGGCCACCGCCGGATCCTTCGCGGCCAGAATCAGCAGATCGCAGTTGATGCCGTTGCTGATGAAGGTTTTCTGTCCGTTGAAAACAATCTCGCCGCCCTGCTCGACGGCCGTCGTCCGGATGGCCGCCAGGTCGCTGCCCGTGTTGGGTTCCGTCATGGCGATGGCCGTGATGATTGCGCCGGACACGCACCCGGGCAGGTATTTTTTCTTCTGCGCTTCCGAGCCGAACGAAACGATGTAGGGAACAATGATGTCGCTGTGCAGCGGGGCGGTCAGTCCGCTGAAATTGGTCCGGGCCAGCTCTTCGGCCACAATGACCGAGTAGAGAAAATCCCCGCCGGCGCCACCGTATTCTTCCGGCACCGCCGTACAGAGAAAGCCCTGTTCCCCCATCTTTTTCCAAGCCTCGCGCGGCACAATCCCGGCTTCCTCCCATTCCTCCGCGTGGGGAATGATCTCCTTTTCCAGATACTTTCTAAGGGTTTGCCGAAAGATCCTGTGTTCATCGGTGTATTGAATGATGTCCATGTTCTTCTCCTTCGTTAGCCTTCGTACTTGCCCACAATGGATATGGCGCACACGTTCTGGTGGGGAAAGCCGCCCAGGTTGTGCGTCAGGCCATAGCGCGGATCCTTGAGCTGGCGCTTGCCGGCCCGCCCGAGCAACTGCAGGTACATCTCGTAGATCATGCGCAACCCGGAGGCGCCGATCGGATGGCCGAAGCACTTGAGCCCGCCGTCCACCTGGGCCGGCACCTTGCCGTCCCGGTCGTAGAATCCGTCCAGGGCGTCCTTCCAGGCCTTGCCGCGTTCGGAAATATGCAGGTCTTCGTAGGTCACCAGCTCCGTGATGGAAAAACAGTCGTGCAGCTCCATCATGCTGATCTCCTCCCGGGGATTCGTGATCCCGGCTTCCCGGTAGGCCTCGGTGCTGCATTTGGCGGTCGTCACAAAATGCTCGCCCGCCCATTCGTTGAAGCCCCCCTCATAGCCGCTGCTTACGGCAAGCTGCAGCGCCTTGACGCTGACGAGGTCCTTTTTGCCGAGTTTCCGGGCGATCTCCGGCGTCGTCACAATCGCGCAGGCGGCGCCGTCGCTGACGCCGCAGCAGTCGAACAGCCCCAGCGGGTGGGAGATGATCGGCGAACACAGCACCTGGTCCATCGTCACGGCCTTCTGCAAGTGGGCTTTGGGGTTCAGCGCCCCATTGGCATGGCTTTTCACCGATACATGGGCGATGGCCCGTTTGATGTCCTTATCGGCGATCCGGTATTTAACGCCGTAAGCCGAGGCAAGCTGCGCGAAAAGTCCCGGCGCCGTGGCATTGGGCATCCACTGCCAGAAGAGCGTCCCAAAACCGGAGCCGGGATTGGGAAGCCCCCCGTAGCCGCTGTCCTTCAGCTTTTCCACGCCCAGGGCCAGGCAGATATCGTAGGCCCCGGAGGCAACGGCATACACCGCCCCGCGAAAGGCTTCCGTGCCGGTGGCGCAGTAGTTCTCCACGCGCGTAATGCCGATATGGGGCAGACGCAGCGCCACGCCCATCGGCGTGGCGCTCTTGCCCATGTTGACCTCATCGATGCAGGTGCCCAGCCAGGCCGCCTGAATTGCCTTTTTTTCAATCCCCGCATCGGCAAGGCACTCCATAAAGGCTTCCACCATGAGTTCCTCGCCCCCCATATCCCAGCGTTCGCCGAAACGCGAGCAGCCCATTCCGATGATCGCGACCTTGTCCCTGATTCCTGAAGCCATATTCACCACCTCCAACGGTTTATCGTTATCTCTCCTGTTTTTCTTCGGCCTTGGGCGGGGTCATAAAGGACATGACGGCCATGGTCGCATCCCCCAGTTCACGGGCACCGTCCAGATTGTTGATCTGCGTCCACTGAGCCCGAATGTCTTCCGGCGTCGGCGGATTTTTGCCGTCGCCGAGCGTGATTCCGGGACCGGTCAGGATGGCCGCCCGGCTGTAGTAACCGGCCGCGGCGTTGAAAACATCCCCTGTTTCCCGGCAGTTTTCCGAGCATAAATAGG
>CAYXQK010000110.1:0-8668 GCA_964467445.1 uncultured Syntrophaceae bacterium | reverse complement strand
CGATGAGCGAAACAAAGCGGTGATGGATCTGATCCGGATCGCCATCACCAAATCCAATAAAATGGGCAAGAAAATGGGCATCTGCGGGCAGGCGCCCAGTGATTATCCTGAATTTGCCCGGTTCCTCGTTGAGTGCGGGATTGACAGCATGTCCCTGAATTCGGATACGGTCATCAAGACGACTGTGGAGATTCTGGAAACGGAAAAAGCGCTCAACAAATCCTGAACCCGATCTGAAGCGGTCATCACGCAAAACAGCGTTCATCACAGATATCCTTGCGATGAACGCTGTTTTTTTGAGAGGTGTTGAACCAGATCGTAAGCCGAGTTCTGTTCCGCCTTACGGTCACCCGAAAAGCGGCGATGATCATTCATCTGGGACAGCAGTTGCCTGCGGCCTCAAGCGACACAACCCGAGAACTTCGGGCGGGCCACCCTTAAATGTTCTCCTATTCGGTCTTGCTCCGGATGGGGTTTACCATGCCTTCCCTGTCACCAGGGAAGCGGTGAGCTCTTACCTCGCCTTTTCACCCTTACCCGCCATGGCGGGCGGTATATTTTCTGTGGCACTTTCCTTGGGGTTGCCCCCAGTCGCCGTTAGCGACCATCCTGCCCTGCGGAGCTCGGACTTTCCTCCCGCCCGGATACATCCGGACCAGCGATCATCTGATCTGCTCCAACACCCTTATCCCCGTTTCCTCCATTTTCCTGTATTGTCAGGCTATTCGCCTTTTCTGTTCTGATCCTCCCAGTAAATGATCCGGTTGCAGTGGGGACAATATTTGATATCGTCATCTTTCTGTAGCTCGATATACAATTGCGGCGGAATATTCATATGGCAGCCCCTGCAAATCTCTTTCCAGGCCGCGACCACCGCCAGACCATGACTCCTGTTTTTTATTGTCTCATATTTTTTCAGCAGATCCGGCGCTATTTGCCCCTTCAGCAGCAAATCCCTTTCAAGATAAATAGAAATCTCCTCATCCAGGGCTGTCAGTTCCTGCTCAATCTGTTGCTTTTGGGATTCGTGATCGCGCCGGTATTCATCCAGCTCTTTTTCTCTCACCCTGACCACTTTTCTGACCTGATCAAGCTTGTCCATGACGATGAGAATCTCATCCTCCAGGACGCTGTTTTTCAATTCGGTGACTTCAATTTCCTTGAGCATCGCCTGATATTCCTTATTCGTCTTGACCTCAGACAGACGATCCCTGGCTTTTTTCAGGCTCTCAAATCCCCGTTTGAGTTTCTCTTCCCTTTCTTTGTGGGTCTTGTTTAAATCCTCCAGCGTCCCTTGATCTTTTTCGAAATCAGCACAAAAAGCATGGAACGCCCCATCCAGTTTTGCCAATTCCCCCGGCAGCAATTTTTTACGGTTATTAATTCTGGTGATCTCTGTGTCATTCTTCTGTAAATCTATGATCAGTCGTCGTTGTGCTCCCAACCGCACCCCCCCCTTCATCATGACATTATAACATTGCAAAAAAAATGCACCCTTGGGCAGGTGCATTTTTCAAAGGAAGTCCGAACTTCCCGAATCTGTTGTCCATGCCGTTAAAATAAATCCGCCGAATCACCATCAACGCCATCCCTGCTATTCTTGATTAAAAAATCCCTGCCGGGAAACGATAGTGGGCCCACCTGGATTCGAACCAGGGACCGACCGGTTATGAGCCGGTGGCTCTACCAATTGAGCTATGGGCCCGCACACGACTGGAACTTGTGATCCCTCACTCGGCACTGTTGCTACACCGAGTACGACCTATTGTCAACATCCTAATTCATCGAGCCAACAACAAGTTGTTGCACATATCCCTATTTCAACAAAGGTTTCAGGACTTTTCTTCGGGAAGGATTCCTCAGTTTCCGCACGGCACTCGCATCTGCGGATCGCAGATGGTCCTTCAAAATCTCCATGGCCTCCTGTTTTTTTTCAGAGACCAAATCGGTCCGCTCACTGATACCGAAACGCATCCGCAGAACCTTTTCCTCTCTGGGCGTCAAGGTGGACAATATCTTCCGCGTCTGCTCTGCCAGATCCATGCTGATCGTCGCTTCCGAAGGGGAGATGATCTTCTTGTCTTCGATAAAGTCACCCAGGTGACTGTCCTCCTCTTCACCAATCGGGGTCTCCAGGGAAATGGGCTCCTTGGCGATCTTTAATACTTTTCGGACCTTTTCCAGGGGATATTCCATTTTATTGGCAATTTCCTCCGGAGTCGGCTCCCGTCCCAACTCCTGAACCAGATAACGGGAGGTCCGGATCAGTTTATTGATGGTCTCGATCATATGAACGGGAATGCGGATGGTTCTGGCCTGATCGGCGATCGCCCTGGTGATGGCCTGCCTGATCCACCAGGTGGCATAGGTGGAAAATTTATAGCCCCGCTGATATTCAAATTTATCCACCGCTTTCATCAAGCCGATGTTTCCTTCCTGGATGAGGTCCAGAAACTGCAAGCCCCGGTTCGTATACTTTTTGGCAATGCTGACAACCAGACGAAGATTGGCCTCTACCAGCTTTCTCTTGGCAATCTCCGCTTTGGCCTCGCCACACTCGATGGAATCGACCATCTTCTTCACGGCGGTTGCCGACAGCCCGACCTCCTGGGAAATTTTCTTGATTGTCCGGTTGGCTTCCCTGACGGTCGCTTCACAGGCCTTCAATGTCTCTCTGCTGATATTCAATTTCCGGGTTACACGTTTTTCATCCGCCGCTGATTTTTTCATGGATATCCATGCTTGTTCCATCTGTGTCAGGGAAAGGCCCGTCTGGTCCTTACAGGCTTGAACATCTTTCTCTACCTGCTCGATCTCCTCAAGATAGCCCTTGAGAAGGGCGACCATCCTGTCAATCTGCCTCTTGCTGAATTTGACTTTGCGGCAAAGCTGGATGATACGCTTGGTATTCTCATCCAGCTCGCCGTGAAGAATTTCCTTCTGAAAATCGAGCAGGCCTTTTGTCTTCAGTTTAAGGCGCAGAATATCATTCTTCTTATCCAGGACCGTGACCTTGTCAATCAGCTTCAGCAAGCGTTCCCGGTGGAGATCCTCCTCTACGTAGCCATCTTCATCTTCAAGGTTGTCCACGACATTCTTGACGCGCAGATCCTCATTTCTCAGCCGGACGCCGATATCCACGACATTTTTGATGCAGACGTTGACACCAAACACCGCATCCATGCTTTCTTTCAGGCCTTCTTCGATTTTCTTGGCAATTTCAACCTCCCCTTCCCGGCTGAGCAGCGAAACGAGGCCCATTTCACGGAGGTACATTTTGACGGGATCCCCGGTCTTTCCGACAAGCGGCGCGAGCCCCAGCGTTTCCTCTTCCTTCATGCCGGCCAGCTCGTCCGTCGGCTTCTTAACAATCAGTTTTTCGCCTTTATCCGTATCGATGATGTCAATATTCTTCTCTCCGAAAAGCATGATGATATCGTCAATCTGATCGGAAGAAATGATGTCAGACGGCAACAAGTCATTCACATCATCATAGGTAAGAAAACCCTTTTCCTCCCCCAAGGATATCAGTTTCTTAAATTCATCTGTCGGTATTTCTTTTCCCATATCGTTCTCTCCCGGCACAATTTTTCATGTCATCGCTGAATGCGCTTAAATTCCCGGCGCCCTTTCCTCTTTCAACAGGCGTTCCTTCTCCACCAAAAGCTGATTACACAGGGCCGCATCGCCTGTTTCCTGTGCCTTCACAATGTTCATCTTCAGCGCCTTGTGTCTTTCCTTATACCAGCGCCGCCTGATCTGTCGAGCGGTATCGAAGATCAAACGATCCAGCATCTTTTCTTCCTCAAGGGGCCCCGACTCCATGAGCTTTTTCATCAGGCCTTCCCGGAGGGGTCCCGGATCCAAGCGGCTTATTGCTTCGACCGCATCCAAAGGCTGTAAGCCGGCGGCAGCGTTCAGTAATATCTTCCCGAATTGCTTTAGCTCCATGTTCGTAAAGTAATCCAGAATTTTTGTCTGCGCCAAATGGTTGCATATTCCCGGATGGATCATCAATAGATGGATTAAATTGAGCTCCAGCCTATCGATCTCCTCCGTACGGCCTCTGCGGATTGCACCGGCGTTTGTCATGGCGGGCAGCGTATGGGAAATTTCGTTTTTCAAAAGTTCCTGGTCAATGCCCAGCACTTCCGAGACCCGCTTGATGAAGAGATTCCTGTCGATGACGTTTTCAATCTGCTTGATAAAGGCAACGGCTTTCCGGAACGAATCCCGATCTTTTTCAAAACCACCCCGATCTCCCAGGACATGATCAATATAGTAATCCACCAGGGAGGGAGCGCGGCTGATCAGCTCCAGCAGGGAATCCCCGCCATAAGTCCGGACGTAATCGTCGGGATCAAGATTTTCAGGGAGCACGAGGACGCGGGCACTCAGGTTGCCTGCCAGGAACAGCTCCAGGCTTCTTATCAGGGCTTTGCGACCCGCCTCATCAGGATCGAAGAGAACCACAACATGTGCCGTATAACGGCCGATCAGATCAATCTGATCTTTCGTCAGTGCGGTTCCCAACGTGGCTACGACGTGGGTAATGCCTGCACTCCAGAGTGAAATCAGGTCAAAATACCCTTCCACCAGAATGGCATAACCCTGTCTGCGGATGGCCTCTTTTGCCCTGTTGAGTGCGTACAGATTCCTCCCCTTGACATAAACGCCCGATTCGGGGGAGTTAAGATACTTGGGTTCTCCATCGCCAATAAGCCTTCCCCCGAAGGCGATGACGCGGCCATTGAAATCTTCGACGGGGAACATCAATCGGCCCCGGAAACGGTCATACGGGGAGGCGTCCTTTCCCGGGATGAGGAGCCCCGCCTGCTCGGCGTTTGCCAGAGGCACCTTTTCCTTTTCGAAAAAGTCCCGCAGGTGACGCCAGCTGTTCAGGGCAAAACCGAGACGAAACTCCCTGACGACTTCTTCCCGGACTCCCCGTTGCTTAAGATAAGCAACGGCTTCTTTCCCTGAGGATGTGGCCAGGTTTCTGGTATAATGGTCGGCCGCCATTTCGTTGATCCTGATCAACTGCTCCTGTTGGCTGGCTTCCTGTCTCTCCTTCTGCGAAATCCGCTCCGGAATGATGACCCCGGTTTTTTTCGCCAGGTGACGGATGGCTTCAGGATAGGTCATCTGGCTGATTTTCATCAAAAAAGCAAAAACATTACCCCCTTCACCGCATCCGAAACAGTAAAACATCTGGCGGTCCGGTGTGACGGTAAACGAGGGCGTTTTTTCCTTATGAAAAGGACAAAGGCCGACAAAATTCCGCCCCGCCTTTTTCAGCGTAACATATTCTGAAACCAGATCAACGATGTTGGCGCGGTTTTTAATCTCCTCAACCTTGATGTCCGGTATATAACCCTTCAATCGTGCCCTCTCAAGCCGGATCGACTCGACAAATCTGCAAGCTTTTATTTTTGAAGCTTATATGGCTAAGTTGACAGGATCGTTCTAACCTTTTCACTCAAGATCTTTCCATCGGCTTTGCCGGTGAGTTTCGGCATCAGAACTTTCATGACTTTTCCCATGTCCTTGACACTCAGGGCGCCTGTTTCATCAATGGCCTTCCGGATCTCCTGGAGAATGTCTTCCTCAGACATCTGCTGAGGCATGAAGGCCTGGATAATTTTCAGTTCCGCCTCTTCCTTCTCGACAAGATCCGCCCGTCCTCCCCTGGCAAACTGCTCGATGGAATCTTTGCGCTGCTTCACCATGCTGGACAAAGTCTGCAGAAATTCCGAATCATTCAAATCCCGCTTCAAATCAATTTCCCGATAGTGCAGGGCCGTCTTGATGAGGCGCAGGGCGGACAGGGTGATTTTATCCTTTTCCTTGGCCGCAACCACCATATCCTGATCAATTTTTGTTTTAAATGTCATGCCGTACCTTCGCTTATCTTTATTTCCGTATTATGTTATACCGCTTCGGCCGTTTGTCAACAGATCTCCCGAAAAAATCAGTTCAGGTCATCCCTGAGTTTTTCGCCGCCCAACACATGGAGGTGAAGGTGAAAGATCACCTGTCCCCCCTCCTCGTTGCAGTTGATGATCGTTCTGAAACCTTTTTGATCCATTTTCTTGACTTTAGCAACCTCCTGGACCGCAGCAATCAGGGCATCCAGTTCCTTCATCCGTTCATCCCCGAGATCCATCAGCGTTGGAATATGGGTCTTCGGAATCACGATCACGTGCACGGGCGCCATGGGATGGATATCATCGAAGGCCAGAACCTGATCGGTTTCATAAACCCTGGAACTCGGGATTTCACCACTCACGATCCTGCAGAAAATACAGTCATCCATCCCATGCCTCCCCTGAAAAATATCCGTTACCGCTTCGCCCTGTCGATGGCCGCCTGCAAATTCAGCCCGCCGGTATAGAGGGCCTTGCCGACAATGACCCCCATGACCCCTGCGGGCTCAAGCGCAAGCACCTGTTCAATGTCTCCGATGCCGGCCACCCCTCCGGAGGCAATAACGGGGATGCTCACCGCTTCTGCGAGCATGCGGGTTGCTTCAATATTGACGCCGGTTTCCATACCATCCCGCTGGATATCCGTGTAAACGATAGCCGCCAGACCATCGTCCTCATACCGCCTGGCGATATCCGCAGCGGGTTCGGACGTTTTCTCCGTCCAACCCTGGACTGCGACCAGGCCGTTGCGCGCATCAATCCCGACGATAATACGTCCGCTGAATTGCCGGCAGGCCTCCCGGACAAACGCTTCATGCTTCAGCGCGGCGGTCCCGAGGATGACCCATCGCACCCCCTGCTCAATATAAAATTCAACCGTTTCCATATCCCGGATACCGCCGCCCAGTTCAACCGGGATCGTAACGGCCTTGACGATCTCCAGAATCACCGCCCTGTTCCGGGGCGATCCTGCCAGGGAGCCATCCAGATCGACGATATGAATCCGCGGGGCCCCCTGCGCCTGCCATTGTCCGGCGATTTCCACGGGATCTTCCGAATAAACGGTGGCCCGCCGGAAATCGCCCTGCGCCAGCCGGACACACCTGCCATCTTTCAAGTCAATCGCCGGTATGACAATCACGATTCTCTCCAAAAGAAAAATCGGAATCCCCGCTGCATGAAATTCCGAAGGTGCGACTGTTCTCGCTGCAATAACCGGATGAAACTATTTGGACAGGGCAGGAAAGTTATTCATGATGTTGTCCATCCCTCCTTCGGACAACTCCCTTACCGTCACCCACCTGCCGCCCCCTTTCAGAAAGGCGGAAGCCTGAAGAACATTTTCCATCAGGGCTGTTTGTGTTTTGTCAAAACGGCCTTTCCAGACCAGGGCCTTGTCACTGACTCTGAAAAGGTAGATTTCAAAAGCCACCGACGCGGGCTTTGCAGCGGCATAGGGCGTACCCTGACGCTCACGAAAACGATAGACATAACCAAAGATGATCCCGTCCGCCTCCAGATCATCTCCAACCTTCTTCAACAGGGCCAGCGGCGTGACTTTGTCAAAGGCCCCGATATAGCGCTCATATATTCCGGCCACCCGGTCCGGAGGGATGACATCGACTTTATAGCCTGCGCTGAGCCTCTCGATAAAGATCTGTTCAATAATTGCTTCCGGACGATCAGGGGGTCCGTCCGCCCGGGTAAAAAACACGCAGCGACTGCAATCGGCCGCATTAATATCGGTTTGTTCCGGTGTGGTCTGCTGAAAAGGCGCTATGGCCAAACGTTGAAAGGCCAGTTTGCCGCCCTGCTGCAGCGTCGTCCCCGAACCACTCCCATTATAACATCCCGTGATCCCCAGGATGATCAGGAACAACCCGCATAAAATCATGGTTTTATACAGATTTGCCTCCTTCCCGGGGATTCCGAACGGGGATCCTTTCCGAGTTGATTTCCGCTTCACGACTGCTACAGGCTCCCTTTGGTTGACAGGACGCCCTCGATCCGTCCGTGGAGGGTCACGGCTTTATTGAGTGCGCGTGCAAAGGCCTTGAAAATGGCCTCGGCCATGTGATGGTTGTTCCTGCCATAATGCACGTTGATATGCAAGGTTATTCCGCTATGGTCTGAAAAAGATTTAAAAAACTCCTTTATCAGGGCCGGGTCAAAGGCGCCGATTTTCGCTTCTCCGAACGCTGTATTGTAAATCAGGTGAGGGCGGCCGGAGATGTCCATGGCCACCCCGCACAGCGCCTCATCCATAGGAACCAGCGATTGCCCGTAACGTGCGATGCCCTCCTTGCCCCCCAGCGCCTGTTTGACGGCCGCCCCCAAACAAATTCCCAGATCTTCCACCAGATGATGTTCATCAACCGATGTGTCCCCCTGACCCCGGACGCACAGATCGAAAAAACCGTGTTTTGCAAAAAGATGAAACATGTGATCCAGAAATGGAACGGTGGTCACAATATCCGCCTTGCCGGATCCATCCAGATTGATTTCAAGGGATACCTCCGTTTCCGTTGTCTTTCTGTATATTTTCGAGATTCTGTCCATGGGGCTCATCCTTTTCAGATCACTTTATTCAGCGGATACTCGATAATCCCTTCTGCACCCGCTTCCCGCAGCAGGGGAATTAAATCTCTGACGATGCCGGCGCTGACAATCGTCTCCACGGCAAACCACTCTTCGGAATATAAATTGGATATGGTCGGCGCCTTCAATGACGGCAGCAAAAG
>CAYXQK010000109.1:0-16293 GCA_964467445.1 uncultured Syntrophaceae bacterium | reverse complement strand
TTTTGGGCGTCTGAAGAGCGCCTTTGTTTTTCCAAGGAAAAAACCTCCATGCAGATTTACGTCGATGCGGACGGATTTCCCAGGGCGGCAAAGGACATTCTGATCCGGGCCGCCCTGCGTCTGGGCGTGCCCGTCGTTTTCGTGGCCAACAAGCCCCTCCGCCGGGAGCCGTCGCACCTGATTTCGAGCCTTCTCGTACCCGGGGGGCCGGACATCGCCGATGACCGCATCGTGGAGTTAGCAGAGCCGGGCGATCTGGTGATTACAGCCGATATTCCCCTGGCGGACCGGGTCGTCTCCAAAGGCGCCCTCGCCCTTAACCCTCGGGGCAATCTCTACACGGAGGAGAACATCAAGGACCGTCTGGCCGTGCGGGATCTCCTGAGCGAACTGCGGGACGGCGGCCTCATGACGGGCGGACCACCGGTCTTCGGGAAGAAGGACTGCCGGGCCTTTGCCGACCAGCTCGATCGCTTCCTGATGCGCCGGTTGAAGGAGGAAAGGTTCTGAGGAAGGGGAAGAGTTGTTTTGGCGGTGGATTTGGGTTTAGCGGTTGTTTTGAAAATCAATTTATTGTAGAGAGATGGGCATCAAATGACAGGAAGGTCTTTATGGACAAGAAAATTACGGTAGTTGGCGCGGGCAACGTCGGAGCGACGGCAGCGCAGCGCCTGGCGGAAAAAGCGTTGGGCGACGTGGTTTTGATCGATATCATTGAGGGGATACCCCAGGGCAAGGCCCTGGACCTGGCGCAGGCGGCGCCGATTGAAAAGCATGATGCGCAATTGATCGGGACGAACAGCTATGAACTTTCCGCGGGGTCCGATATTGTCATCATCACGGCCGGCATCCCGCGTAAACCCGGGATGAGCCGGGACGACCTGCTTGCAACCAACAGGAAAATCATGACAAATGTAACTCAGCAGGTTGTCCGGTTTTCCCCGAAGGCCATTCTGATTATCGTCAGCAATCCCCTGGACGCCATGTGCCATGTGGCCTATCAAGTCAGCGGTTTCCCCAGAAACCGCGTCATCGGCATGGCGGGCATCCTCGATTCCGCCCGCTTCCGGGCCTTCATCGCAAGGGAACTGAAAGTCTCCGTGGAAAACATCCATGCCTGCGTCCTGGGCGGACACGGCGATACCATGGTCCCCCTGCCCCGCTACACCACGGTGGCCGGCATTCCCATTACGGAACTGCTGCCGCCGGAGCGAATCGAGTCACTGGTGGCGCGGACCCGGGTCGGCGGGGCTGAAATCGTCAGCCTGCTGAAGACAGGCGGCGCCTACTACGCCCCGGCATCGGCCGCCGTGGAGATGGCCGAGTCCATCCTGAAGGACCGGAAAAAGATCCTCCCCTGCGCCGCCTACCTCGAGGGAGAGTACGGGATTCAGCGTTTGTTTGTCGGTGTTCCCGTGAAGCTGGGGGCAAGCGGCATTGAACAGATCATCGAGATCAAACTTACGCCGGAAGAACGCACAGCGCTTGAGAAATCGGCGGCGGCGGTCCGGGAACTGGTGGAGGCAATGCAGAAGATGGAGGGATAACAACTTCGACTTTTTACAAGTTTGTCAAAATAGAGAAAAGGAGGAAGTAATGGAAAAGCTGTTTTATGAGGATTATGCGGTCGGCGAGAAATTGAGATCCCCCGGAAGGACCATTACGGAAACGGACATCGTGATGTTTTCCGCCTTTACGGGAGACTGGCATCCCCTGCACACGAATGTGGAATTTGCCAAGAAGACCATCTTCGGCGAACGCATCGCGCACGGCATGCTGACGCTCTGTGTGGGCAGCGCCTTGATGTTCAGGCTCGGCATGTACGCGGCCCTCCCCAAGTCGTTTATCGCTTTCTACGGCATGGATTCGGTGCGCTTTACGGGCGCCACCAAAATCGGCGATACGATCCGTTGCGAAGTGGAAATCGAGAGCATGGAGGCCAAGGACGACGAGCGCGGCGTCATCACCGCCAAGAATTCCATCAAGAACCAGCGGGGTGAGGATCTGGTCGTTTACACGACGAAAATCCTGTGCGGCAAGAGACCGAAAATCTGATCGGGGTGGCTTCTTAAAAAGTTGACTCCCCTCCGTCAGCGGGAGGGGATGAAGGTTTTTTCTTGCTAATGGGCGCCTTCCATAGCGCCGGCAATGTACATCATGGACAGAAGCATGAAGACCAGCGTCTGAATGATGGAGATCATGATTTTCAGTACCAGGATGGGCAACGGCAACAGCAACGGCACCAGCATCGCGAGAACGAGAAGAACAATATGACCGCCTTCAATATTCCCGAAAAGCCTGATGGACAATGAAACCGGCCGGGACAGGTGACTGATCAATTCAATCGGCAGCATGAGGGGGATCAACCACCAGATGGGCCCCAGAAACTGCTTTATATACTTGACCCCGTGAATCCGAACTCCGACGATGTGGGTCATGGCAAAAACAACGATGGCCATGGAGACCGTGGTATTGAGATTGCTTGTGGGAGACTCAAATCCCGGAATCAGGCCGAGAAGGTTGCTGCTCAGAATGAAAAGGCCCAGGGTCGCAATCAGAGGGAAGAAGCGCCTTCCCTCATGTCCCATCGTATCCACAAGCAGCTTGTTGATTCCATCTAAAATCACTTCCATGAAATTCTGAAACCCACCGGGATTCAAGGCGCGCTGGCGTGTGGCAAGAATCGAACACACGACCAGAATGGCCGCGAGAAACCACGTGTAGGCAATTTGAGCGGGAATACCGAAATGGCCGAGGAAAGAGACTGTCTGCATCTTTTACTAAACCCCCTAAAAACAAATTATCGTCACAGGCAGGGCGCCTTTACCATGAAAAAAAGGCGCAGTCAAATAAAAAATCTCTTTTGTGCTTCATCCCATCTTTTTCCTGATATACGACGGGATCAGGATTCTCATGACGATCAATCGGCTGAAGGTCCCGGTATTTCTCAGGAAATCGACAAAGGGGCGGAAGTGGCTGACGCGCTGATCGCCCGGCTCATAAAGGACGCGGACCGGGGCCTCCAATACCGGAATTCCCCGCCAGCGGGCCCGCACGAGAATTTCCACCTCAAACTGGAAGCGCCTGGCCCGGACTTTGAGGTTCATGGTCTCCGGCAGCGGATAGAGGCGCATCCCGCTCTGGGAATCGCTGATCGCCGGGCCTCCGGAAAGCCGGACCCAGAAATTTGAAAAATGACGGCCGAACCGGCTCGTCCAGGGGATATGGGGACCCAGCATTCCCTCGCGCCGGCCGACGATGATGGGCCTTTCACCCGGGGGAATCGCACGGATCAGGTTCAGGACATCCGCGGGATCGTGCTGGCCGTCGGCGTCAATCGTCGCCGCCCAGTCCGCCAGGGGCGCCGCCGCCGCAAAGCCGGTCCTGATCGCCGCCCCCTTGCCCTCGTTGACGGGATGGCGCATTACGGTGATCCCGTCGATGGCTTTGACCCTTTCCCAGGATGCGTCCGTCGATCCGTCGTCCACGACAAAGATGGGGCGCCCGATCTTCAACGCTTCCCGGACCACATCGGCAACCTTCTTTTCATGGTTGTAAACAGGAATGATCAGGGCAACCCGGTCTTTGACGGATATATGCGATATCTCCAGCGGAGCGTTCATGCTCACCTTTCATGCGGTCGGGGCTGCGGTTCTTACGGGAGAAAGGCCACGGCCCAGGTGCCGGGCCCCGTATGCACACCGGTGGTCAAAGACAGGGGCTGCAGCAGGATCTCGGCCCGGGGATAGCGCTTGCTGATCTCCGGCCGGACAGTCTGTTCCACCCAGGCCTGATTGTCGGAATACTCCAGCATGATCAGTGCCGCCGCATCCGGCTTCAGGCCGCTCGCCAGCCTCGCAAGGGCAAAATCAACCTGTTCCTGGCGGCTCTTGACCACCCCGACTTTTTTCGCCCCTTCCGCCAGGGGACTGATGACCGGCTTCATGCGCAGCATATCCCCGAAAAAAGCGCCGGTCCGGGACAGCCGCCCCCCCGCCGCCAGGTACTGGAGCTTATCCAGAAAGATATACTCCTGGCAGCGCTCAATGGCCTGCCCGGCAAAATGGATGACCGTCTCCGGATCATCCGTCTGCTGGGACAACCGCGCGCAGGCAATGGCCATGAGGCCCAGCCTGCCGGACGCCGCCGCCGTATCCAGGATCAGCATGCGGTCGTCCTGATCGTGCTCCATTTTCCAGGCCGTCGCCACGTTGTAATTGCCCGTAAAAGCCGATCCGACGCAGAGATACAGGACACGCTCAAAACAACTCAGGACGCTGTCATAGAGCTGATGCCGCTCAAAGACCGACGATTGGGAGGTAACGACTTTCTTGCCCTGACGCATCGCCGCATAAATATCCGAGGGCCTGAAATGCGTCTCCGGCAGGCTGGTCGCGCCGCTCGTGACATAGCTGTTGAGCAGCGTGATTCCCAGTGTCCTGGCGTCTTCGCGGGTCACGGACCCCGCCGCGTCGGTCATGATGTGCAGGGCCTGTTTTTTCTGCCACCGTTCAAAATCTTTCGTCTGCCGGCCCAGATCATCGTCCGTCCAGGTCAACAGCTCTCCCACCGCAGAAAGACGCCGGCGGACATCTTCCCGGTCTTCCGTATGGAGATGGACCTTCAGATAATCCGCGTCCCGGGTAACGACGATGCTGTCGCTGATTGTCAGCAGCCTGCTGAAGGCCTCTTCAGAATGATTCTGCGTACTCAGCACCGCGTCCACGCAGAATCCGGATTCCATCTCATCCCGAAAAGATTCCGAAACCTTGAGTTGATCCTTGAAAACAACGGGGATCGCCCGGAAACTGCCGGTTATCCCCAGCAGGGCATGAAAGAACCCTTCAAAATACAGGAACATGCCCAGGGCGCCCGCATCGACAACGCCGGCCTGCGCAAGCTTCGGCAGAAGCCCGGGCGTCGATCGGACCGCCTCCTCCAGCCGCATTAATATTATTTCTCCCCAGGCTTTGAGGCGCAGTGCTTCCGCCGGCTTTGCGTCCTGCTCCAAAGAGGCAACGGAGGGAAAGGGGCTCTCACCCAGGATTTCCACGAGCGCGTCAAACAGGGTCAGCATCGTGCCGGGCCTGGGATCCTTGACGGCCTGCCAGGCGCGCCGCCGCCCCTCCTGTGCGGCCTCCCGGAGGTCTTCCAGTGTCCCTGCCCCAATGAATGCCGATAAAAACCGGTTGGCGATATTGCCGGAGTTTCCGCGTGCGGAAAGGAGCAATCTCCGGAGCATGTCGTCGCGTTGGTCATCGGGCCGGCGCAGGGGAGCGAGGCTGACCACCAGGTTGCTTCCTGTATCTCCATCTGCAACGGGATAGACATTGATCGCATCCAGCAGATCCGCCCAGGCGGAAACGCGCTCAACGCCTGCAATCAGGGCCTTTTGAAAGCGAAGCTTAATGTTCATCAAATCCGGGGTCATGGTCATGAACCCAGCGCTGCCTGGATTTCGTCGGGGATCCTGAGCAGGATTTCCATCTCCGGCGACTGGACCGCGACCTGTTCCGTCCGGCCCCGGGTGCAGATTTTGCCGTCCTCAGCCAGTCTGATTTCAAAATCCACGACGATTTTGAACCGGGCCTCGATAATCGTGGCCTTGCAGATAAACTCGTCCCGGTAGCGCAGGGGGGAGATGTGTTTTGTGGCGGTCCTGATAATGGGAAAAATGATTTTTGTCTTTTCGTAATAGGCGTAAAGATCGATGCCAAGGTGGTCCAGCAGGGACCGGCGGGCGTCCTCGAAATAATTGAAATAGTTGCCATGCCAGACGATCTGCATGGGGTCCAGATCATAAAAGGGCACGGGGCGCCGGATCTCGAAACTCTTTTTGTTATCTTTATTCATCATGGTCATTCCCAATCAAATCCCCCCTGATAAAATATTCCTCCGTGAGACCTTTTAAAAATGGCTTCGCTTGCGGCTGCCCGCCGTCAATCCTGCGGTGCTTCTGCCCGTCCAAAGCGGCGGAAGGTCAGCTCCCGCCGGCGCGGGCGAAAGGTCTGATCGGCCTTTTCCTTTTCGATCACACGCTTGAACAGCTTGAACATCCTGATACTCTGAGACTCGTCCCGGTAGAAGGTATCCCAGGCGTAATGGTAGAGCTCCTGAAGTTTTTCAACGGACATGTGCCGGGGCTTGAAGATCACCCGGTCCGTCGTATAATCGTCCCAGTCATTCGACAGCACCCGGTTTCCCCGGTCCATGTCCTCCCGCGTGCGGGTATGGGGAAACGGCGTCAGCACCGTAAACTCGGCCAGATCCAGGTTCACCTCGAGCAGGAAATCGATCAGACGCTTGATGTCGTCCTCCGTCTGGTGGTCCATGCCCAGCAGGATCGTCCCCTCGACGGCAATCCCGTAATCATGATAGCGCTTGATCCGGTCCCGGATGTAATCGGAGGTATCGATGATCGCCTGATAGACGTACCAGGCGCCCGCCTGGGCGGCCAGATCCAGGACGTCGTCGTCATTTTCGATGGGATGACAGCACCATTTCTTCTTGAGGGGGATCATCTCGCGGAAGAGCCCCATTTCCCACGCCTTGTCCTGGGCGAGAGAATTGTCGACGATGAACAGACGGTTGTTGTCAATGCCGGCCAGTTCCTCCATGACCTTATCATAAGGGCGGGGCCGGAAGGTTCGCCCCCCGAGAAAGCTGACGCAACAGGGATAACAATTGAACCGGCAGCCCCGGGAGGCGTGCACGAGATCCACCATCTGGACCCCCTTGTAATTGTACAACTCGCGGTTCAGGATGCTGCGCCGGGCCGGGCCGACAGATCCGATCGGCGGATGATCGTTAAAAAAATCATAGACTTTCTGCAGCCGTCCGTTCCGGAAGTCCGCAAAGACCTGCTCCATCCGACCTTCCGCCTCGCCTAAAAAGACGCTGTCGGCATGGGCCGCCGTTTCTTCGGCATGCAGCATCGCGCCGATCCCGCCGCAGATCACGGGGACGCCCTTTGCCCGATAGTCATCGGCAATCGCCCAGCCCCGCTTGACCTGACTGGTCAGCATCATGGAAATCCCGACAAAATCAACATGATCGTCTGCCGGCAGGGGTTGCACATTTTCGTCGATGAATTCCACATCGATCCCCTCCGGAAGGGTCGCGGCGAAGACCACCGGCCCGTGCGGGGGAAGGTGGAACTCGGTCTGGCGATCCAGTTTCTTCCATCTGGGATAGATCAATCGGAATTTCATGGTAGGGTCCCTTTTCACTTAAGATTGTTTTAGATAACATCCCTGAAAAATTATTTCAAGCGTTCGTCTCCCTGCTGCAGTCGTTCTTCCTGCAGCAGCGTCATCTTCAAAGTATAACTGGGAAATTTGTGCCGGGAGAGTTCGATCTTTTCGGGAATGCCCTCCGGATTGAGTGCATAGGCCCTGACCTGGCCCGATACGTGGTCGCTGACATCATACTTCCGGATGAGCCAGCCGCGCTGCCGATTGAGCACCACATCGACGGCCAACCCATCGGAATTCCGCCAGCGGCATCCGGGGAAATCATTATCAAAGACGCCGGTGGCCACCAGCGCCCCGCCGGGCTGCAAGAAGATGAACCGGATATCCTCCATCATGTTTTTCGCAAATTCGGGCGAATCAAACGGATACACCGCCCGGTTGACCGTGACCGCCTGCTGATAACGGGCGTCAAAAAGGACGAACCCTTCGATGGTCATGATCACGCAGCGGATAACACCTGTTCCCGGATCAAGCGTGACGATCCCGAGGGCCATCGACCGGGAATCATCGGGCAGCCTGGCCTCGATGGAATGGACAAACTGACGGGGGCCGGCCGGGAAAACCGATTGACAGCGCTCCCGGAGGTTCGGCTGCAGGTCCGGCCCCGCCGGTTTGATCTCCGGCAGGCTGCTGCAGGCCGTAAGCAGCCAGACGACCAGAACCATGCACCCTGCCGCAGACGCCCTCAGTGAAAACGGAGCGCTGAGGGCTGATTGCTCAGAACGGAGGGCCAAGGGCTGATTCATTGGACCGCCTGGAAGACAGATTCCGGAATCGGTTTGTTGACCTGCGCATCC
The DNA here is from genome assembly GCA_964467445.1 of uncultured Syntrophaceae bacterium. Taxonomy (GTDB): domain Bacteria; phylum Desulfobacterota; class Syntrophia; order Syntrophales; family Fen-1087; genus JAPLJM01. Next base: position 8,243 of record CAYXQK010000109.1, on the reverse strand, counting down.
CGGAACTCAAAGAGCGTCGTGGTTTTTTCATCTTCAACGATCAAAATGGATTTCAGGACACCGGGCTGCCGGGACGGGGTCAGCTCAATCCGCTTGATCAGTCTGGCAAAGGACTTTTCCTTGGGCGTCAGAATGATCCTGGGCGCCGGATCATTAACAAGCGCTGCCGTAAAGTACTGGCTCTGGTCAAATTGTCCGTGGAGCCAGGCGCTCATTTCCTGCATGACAATCTCCATGGCAGGCAGACGGCCCGCCGCCTCCTCTGTAAATCCGCCGCCGGAATAAATGTAACGCTTCAGCGACCCCCCGTGCATGAGCAGGACGCTTTTGACCGGGGCGGTATATTCCCAGCGAACGGACGCCGGGGCCTGAAAGAAAAAACGGCCTTCGGAAAGCAGCGGCCGGGAAAGAATCTTCATATCTTTTTTCTGGGTAAACCGGGCCTGGATGGATTGAACCTGGGCCGATTCCCGCCGGATCTGCTCCCAGTTATCCGACCAGCCGACCAGCAACAGACAACCCGCCAGGATGACCGGAATTAAAAAGATATTTCGATTTCTACTCATAATTTAGACATTTAAAACATGCCGCCGTTGACGCCGATAACCTGACCGGTAATATAGGAGGCGTCGTCGGAGCACAGAAAACGCACGACCCGGGCCACTTCCTCGGGCTTGCCGATCCGGGCCATGGGAATGACCTCCTTGATCCGCTCGATGGGCGCATCCTTGATCATGTCTGTTTCGATCAATCCCGGCGCAACCACATTCATCCTGATGCCCAGCCGGGCCACTTCCGCCGCGATGGAGCGGCTCGCGGCCAACAGGCCCGCCTTGGCGGCGGAGTAGTTGGCCTGCCCACGGTTCGCGACCAGGCCGGCCACCGAGGAGATGGAAACGATCGCTCCGCGCTTGTTCCGAAGCATCTTTTTCAGAACCGGCTTGGTCATATTGTAGAAACCTTTCAGGGTCGTATCAATCACGCTGTTCCAGTCTTCCCTGGGCATCATGATAAACAGCCCGTCCGCGGTGATCCCTGCATTATTCACCAGAACATCGATCGTCTTAAGACGGAGAAAAAGTCCCTGCAGGGCGGCGTCCACCTCTGCTTCCTCCCGGACGTCGAACTTGAGTGTCTCACCGTCGCTGCCGGCCGCGCGGATCATCGCCAGCGTCTCCTGGGCCGCCTGGTCGTTCGCTTTATAATTGATGACAAGATAATATCCGGCGCGGGCCAGCTCCACGGCGATCGCCCTCCCGATGCCCCGGGCGCCGCCCGTAACAATGGCCACTTTCTGATCGGTCATGATGTTCGTCTCCTTATTCATCTTTTTCCGCCCGGAAAACCTGTAATTCCACCCGTGCCAGAACCTTCGACGCCGCTTCCACGGTCCCCGCAAACACAGCGTAGGTCTGCAGTGCATACAGTGTTTGGACTGTGGTTGTCAAGACCGTCCCTGGCTCAATCACATCTGTAAAAAAATCCGCTCGCTTGATTCCTACCAGCCATCCTTTGGTACCGTCTTTGCCTTCCCGACGCGCTTTCCATCCCTCATGCACGCCGGAGGTCTGGGCCACCAATTCCACCAGGATTAACGGGCTCAGCAGGCCGGCCTCGTCGAGCGGCCAGTCCTGCATTACGACCGAAGACGTCCGGGCTGTCTGGTCGTCGATCTCGAGGATTTCATCAACAAGCTTCATCCGATCCCGATGCGGGATGAGGTCTTCGATGCAGATATTTTCAATAGACATGGCAATCCGGGCTGTGGCTTATTTTGAACAGATGTCCTGCTGTTTCGGTTTTTATGATGAAAATTTTCATGAAGTCAAGGAGTTTCGTCAAAAGTTTTGCTTCAATTTTTGTATCGGTTCTGATATTCAGCGACACGATTGGGTATTTACACCCGCAAAAGAAAATCTCCTCGATCCTCCTTCAGGAAAGGGGAAAGAAGTGTGTGTCAGGATGATTCAGATCAGCAGCCTTTATAAATTTTACGATCAGCGTCCCGTCCTGAATGACATCACGCTGTCCGTCCCGGAAGGATCGATCCTGGGCCTGCTGGGGCCGAACGGCGCCGGGAAGACAACGCTGGTCTCCATTCTGACGGGAGTCGTCAAAAAAGACCGCGGACAGGTGCGGGTCAATGGACTGGACCTGGACCGTGATCTGGCGGCCATCCGGGCCGTGGGCAGCGTCGTGCCGCAGGCCTTCGCTTTCTACCCGACGCTCACCGTTTACGAAAATCTGAAGTATTTCGGCGCCCTGTACGGATTGAAAGGCAGGACGCTCAAGACCCGTATCGACCGGGGCATCGACATCGGCAGCCTCCAATCTTTTCTTCATAAAAAGGCCGAGGCCTGCTCCGGCGGCATGAAGCGCCGCCTGAATCTGGCCATCGGTCTGCTTCCCGATCCGCGGGTGCTGTATCTCGATGAGCCTACGGTCGGCGTGGACACGCAATCGCGCATCTATATTCTTGAAATGATCAAGAAATTAAATCAGGAGCAGCGGATCACCATGGTTTACACCTCCCACTACATGGATGAAATCGAACAGATCTCGGACGAGATCGCCATCATCGATGAGGGAAAAATCATCCTGCATGACGTCAAGGAGAAGATCCTGATCCATACGGGCAAGGTGTTTATTGAAATCAAGGACATGCCCCCATCCCTGACGGAGCGGCTGAAGGCGCTGGACGGCGTGCAGATCCGTCCGAATCATCTTCTGGTCGATCGGGATGAGCGCTTTTATCAGAACATGACTCGGCTTTTTTCCATATTCGATGAGCAGCACGTGGAAATCAGGGATATCGTTTTCGGCTACAAGAATCTGGAGGACCTGTTTATCACCTTGACGAGCGGGGCATTAAGAGATTGACAAGAATTTATCATATCCTTAAAAAAGAGTTTCTGGTCATCGGCCGGGATATCCATGCCGTGGCGGTGCTGTTTATCATGCCCGTGGTCTTTATCCTGATCATGTCGCTGGCCATGCAGGATCTCTTTGATATTCACGGCCGCGTCCGGATGGATGTGCTCGTGGTCAATCAGGACGGCCAAACGGCGGCACGGCAGTTGTTCGAATCCCTGGACTCGGAGAATAATCTGAGGCTGCACCGGCTGGATCCCGGTTCGTCCGCCGCTGAAGTCACCCGGATCATGTTTGAAAAGGATTACAAATTCGGTCTGGTCATCACAAACCGTTTCACATCCTACGCCGAAAGCAAAGACAGCGGGGAAGGACCGCAACCCCTCCTGCTGCTCGTTAATCCGACAGCGGGCACCCATACGCAGATGGTGGTGAAAAATATCATCGCCGGCCATATGGCCAAAATCAGGGTCCGGAATTTTGTCAAGGACCGTGAGCCGTTGCTGAAACTGGCGGGCATCGACCGGCAGAAACTCCTGGAATCCCCGGAGACGAAAATCGGCGTGCAGGTCGTTTACAAGAGCGGACGGTCCATGAAGATTCCCAATGCCGTCCAGCAGAGCGTGCCGGCCTGGCTGGTCTTTTCGATGTTCTTCATCGTGATGCCCATTTCCAACACCTTCATCGTAGAACGGACACAGGGCTCGCTGACCCGGTTAAAAAGTATTAATATTCCAAGCGCTTATCTGCTTGGCGGCAAGATAGTCCCTTATTTTCTGATCAATCTCGTCCAGGCGGCTCTGATGATCCTGATCGGCATGTATGTTGTGCCCCTGCTGGGCGGCGCCGCCCTCACGCTTGGTCAGTCCTGGGGCGGCCTGCTGCTCATGACCGCCAGTATCAGCTTCTGCGCGATCTCTTTGGCGCTTCTGATTGCCTCGATTTCCCGGACAACGGAGCAGGCCGTCACGATCGGCGGCGTTTTTAACATCATCCTCGGTGCTGTCGGGGGAATCATGATCCCCAGGTTCGTCATGCCTGATTATATGCAAAAACTGGCGGATGTATCGCCCATGTCCTGGGGGTTGGAGGGATATCTGGATATTTTCCTGCGGGGCGGCGACGTCGGGGATGTGTGGCCAAAGGCGCTGGCGCTGCTGGGGCTGGGCATGGTGATGCTGGGATTGACCTCCGTCATCCTGAAAAGAAGCTTGACGGCATCGTAAAAATGTGAATATTCCCGGCAGCCTTTTCATTGTTTATAAAAAGATCCTGGTTCGCAATGGGGATGAAGGTATTTTATATCAAGGACGTCATCGTATATGAAGGGCTCCACCGACATCGCTTTTAAAAATGCTTTGAAAAAACTGATTATCGACGCCTGCGATCTGGCGGATCGGTTTGAGATCGGGGACATTGAAGACGACGTCCCGCTGTTCGGAAGGAGCACAAAACTGGAACTGGACTCCATCGACGCCCTGCAGATATCCATTGCCGTCCAGCAGGAATACGGCGTCGCCATCACCGACAGCAAACAGATGCGGCGCGTGATGACGTCCATCAATACCTTTGCCGATTTTCTCCGGTCGGAGAAACCCTCGTGAGGCATCCCGTCTTTATCACCGGCAAAGCCCTGACTTGCTCGCTGGGCGACAATCTGGAGACGATCCTTGCCTGCGTGAAACAGAAGCAGGCCCGGGTGGACCGGGTTCTCCTTTCCCTCGTCGATCCGGCGGTGGCCCGGCCCTATTTCCGGATTGACCCGCAACATCCTGTTACTCGGGAAAATGTGGAGACCTTTTTCTACAAAATTCTCTTTGACACGATTGCCGGAGCGATAGCCGACGCCGGCCTTCAGCGGCAGGAGATCGAGGACCTCGCGATTTTCTTCGGATCCACATCCATTGATATCCCGATCTACGAAACCTGTTATGAAAAATCCGATGACGACACCCTGGCGCATTTTTCGCAGACCTCTTATGGCTACGGGTCCGTTGTCGCTCAAACAGCCCGGCATTTCGGCATCAAAGGTTCCTGCTACACTTTCACCACCGCATGCACTTCCAGCGCCAATGCCCTGCTGTATGCCGCCTCCATGATCGAAAAGGGCGACCTCGATCGGGCGCTGGTCATCGGGTACGACCTTTTCAACAACACCGGCATCTACGGTTTCGAATCTCTGAGGCTCACGGCCGCATCCGCCTATAAGCCCTTTGACAAATACCGGGACGGCATCATCATGGGCGAGGCCTGCGGCGCCGTTATCCTGGAGCGATGTCACAAAAAAGGGGGGGATTTTAAATATCTTGGAGGCGCGAATCTCTGCGACACCGCCAATGTGACGACCCATAACACGGAAGGCGACGTCATCGCCGATGTCATCCGGCAGGCCATGCGAAACGCCGGCGTCGCCCCCGGCGAAATTGCCGCCATCAAGGCGCACGCCACGGGGAGCGAAATGAACGACCGGATGGAGGCCAACGGCATGAAACAGGTCTTCGCAGATCAGCTGCCGCCGGTCACCGGCATCAAGCCTTTTGTCGGTCATACCGTTGGGGCCTCGGGGATTGTGGAGCTGGTCCTGTTCACGGAAACCGTGAAAAAGGGCTTTATCCCGGCAACACTGGGCTTCACCGTCATGGACGAGGAACTCATGATCGCGCCGGTGACGGAAAATCTGTCCATCGGGGCAGGCGTGTTCATTCTCAATTATTTCGGTTTTGGCGGCAACTGCACATCGCTGATCATCGGCGGGGGGGGGTAAAAAGCGATGTTTATCCACAATGCCTCGACCTATGTAACCGCGCCGGCGGATGTCAAGACCCTCAAAGAGGAGCTGAGGCGCCATACCGATACTTATTTCCGCCGGATCAGCAAATTCGTCGTGCTGGCGCTGATCGGGGCCTGTTCCTGTGCGGCCCGTAACCGCCTGGAACGGGAGACGGCCATCTACCTGACCACGGAAAACGGAAATCTGGCGGACACCGAATCGGTGCTGAGCCAAATCTATCGGCGGCATTCCCTGCCCCTGCCGTTCAATTTCATCAATACAATGGCCAATACGGCTTCTTTTTACATTGCTCAGGGCCTGGGCCTCTGCGGCCGGAACATCTCTGTGTCCAGCCAGAATTTATCCTTCGAAAGGGGTCTGGAACTTCTGAAAACAGATATGGAGCTGCGGTTTGTCCGGCATGCTCTGATCGGCCTGGTCGATGAGGCCACCGCTTCGGCCCCCCAGTTCGAGGCGTCATCCGGCGTGTCCAACGCCCAGATCAACCAGATCGACAGAAGCTGCTGGTTGTATGTGACCTCCGAAAGAGAGGGCGCCATCGGTGAAGTGACTGCGATCCGATCCTTCAAAGGGCAAAACGACGCCATGAACTGGCTGGAAAGAAATCCGGATGTGTTTTCAGCGGATACGGTCATATCCTTCGGTGCGGCCATGGGTCCGGTGGAAAAAGACATGTGGTTGACCCGCGTTGCGGCCATCACGTCACGGCCGGCCATGGAATTTGATTATGTCAGTAATTCCGGTAACTTCAACGTCACTACGGCCTGCGGCGTCGCCGCATTTATAACCAATAAGCTCCGCTTTCTGAACACTTCCGACGCCTCCCAAATGCTGCACATCAACAAAAATTTCAGCGATCAGTACGTGATCCTGCAAGTCAGCCGGCGCTGAACTCTTTCGCCAGTTGACATCCGTCCCTCCATTTCCTATATTATCTCCGAGAGCTTTGCATAACCGCTGAAAAATGGTTCGCATGCGGCGAATCAGAGGAAAAAGGAGAGTGTGGCTGTGCCGGAAGGTGGCCGTCATGAGACGCAATTTGGAGAAAGTCCGGGGGTGGATTCCGAGCCCCGGCTCGAAGAGCCGCGCATGTTCCGGGTCATCCTGCATAACGATCATTACACCACTATGGATTTTGTGGTGGAGGTCCTGATGCAGGTGTTTCATAAAGCTGCGGCGGAGGCCATCAAGATCATGCTGGACGTGCACCGGAAAGGCGCCGGCGTCTGCGGGGTCTACGTCTATGACATTGCCGTCACGAAGGTGTCCCAGGTCCACCATCTGGCCAAAAAACGCGAGCATCCCTTGAAATGCAGCTACGAGGAGGCCTGATCCAACTTCCCCCGGCTGCGCCCCTCTCCCCAAGAAGAGCGGGGAAAGAGGGATGCCTGGTCGAAAGGCATAAGAACCATGAAAATTAATGAAGAACTGAATCATATCTTGCGGGCCGCCTTAACGGAGGCCAGGGTCCGGTCGCACGAATACCTGACGCCGGAGCATGTCCTGTTCGCGTCGCTTTTTTTTGATGCACCGAAAGAGATCGTCCGGCAGTGCGGCGGCGACGTCGAGAACATCAGGGGAAAGCTGGAGGACTTCTTCAAAAGCAAGCTCCCTCAGGTCTCTGACGATAACGCTCCGGTACAAAGCGTCGGTTTCCAGAGCGTCATGGACCGGGCCGTCTGGCATACCACTTCCGCCCAGAAGCAGGAACTCGACATCGGCGACGTTCTGATCTCCATTTTTGACGAGAAGGAATCACACGCCGCATTCTTTCTGCAACATGAGGGCATCACGCGATTGGACCTGCTGAATTACATCTCTCACGGCGTCTCCGTGATTCCTGAAGATCAGCCCATCGAGGGGCCGGCCCAGAAAGAAGATAAAGAGGGCAAGGCCCGTCCGGAAAGCAAGATCCTGGCCTCCTTTACCACCGAACTCGTGCAGAGGGCGCTAAACGGCGAACTGGATCCGCTGATCGGCCGGGAGGACATCATCTAACGCACCGTCCAGATCCTGTGCCGCCGTTACAAGAATAATCCCGTACACATCGGCGAGGCCGGCGTGGGCAAAACGGCCATTACCGAGGGACTGGCCCAACGCATCGCCCGGGGCGACGTGCCCAAACCTTTGAAAAACGCGAAAATCTACTCCCTGGATATGGGCGCGCTGCTGGCGGGAACCAGATTCCGCGGCGACTTCGAGGAACGGCTGAAAAAAGTCATCTCCGAGCTTAAGAAGATCGAAAACGTCATCCTGTTCATTGACGAAATTCACACCATCGTCGGCGCCGGGGCCGTTTCCGGCGGTTCCCTCGACGCGTCGAACATTCTGAAACCGGCGCTCACATCGGGCAAGATGCGCTGCATCGGCTCGACCACCTATGAGGAATACCGGAAATATTTCGACAAGGACCGCGCCCTGTCCCGCCGTTTCCAGCCCGTTGAAATTCCCGAGCCGACCGTTGACGAGACCTATCAGATCCTCTGCGGCCTGAAGGACAAATATGAGCGCTTTCACGATGTCCGCTACACCGATGAAGCCCTGCACGCCACGGCGGAACTGTCGGCAAAACACATCAACG
>CAYXQK010000108.1:0-2585 GCA_964467445.1 uncultured Syntrophaceae bacterium | reverse complement strand
CTGACCGGCGGCGGGGAACAGGAGCGAAACGGTTCCGGATCCGGCCAGTTGGGTGACGTCGACCGGTACGCCCTCGTGCAGCCCGGTGCAGGTTCGCGGGCCGCGCACCACGAACAACGGCCGGAGCTCGAGCGGGACCGTCAGGGCGCTCCGGCCCGACACCACGCGCACCTCGCGCAAGTCTCCTCCGGGTCCCCAGACAGCCACCGCGATCCCGCGCGTGGTCCGCACAATCTCGCGCCCGTCAACGGAGATGCGTGCCTCGGTGCCGTCTGCGGTGACCGCGATGCCGGACGGCGCCACTCGTGCCGTCAGGCCGATCCGCTCGCCGCGCGCGACCTGGACGCTCGCGTGATGCCGCTCCATCGCCTGGGCGCCATTCGAGACCGCTCCGCGCACGCCGAGTGCGGCGTACGCGGCGTACAGACCTGCCTCCACCCCGGAGCCGAGCCCGAGCCGGCGCAGGGCCCCGCGCGCCCCCCCGACCATCGCGGCGCTCTGCTCGGCCGGCGCGGCGATGGCTACGATCGAATCCGGCCGCTGGCTTTCGGCGAACGACTCGAACGATACGCGCACGAGCTGGCGATCGATGGGCCAGCCCATCAACTGAAGCAGGCCGGCCTTCCGCGGGAACGCATAGACAGCGGTGTGTGACGCCGTCCAGCCGTCAACCTTCGACGGCTCGAACGCTGAAGGCCCCAGGACAACGCGGCCCGGCGGGAGTCCTTCGCCGAGCAGTTTGTATCGAACGACCTGATCGATGACCCAGTCTTCTTCGAGGATGACCGCCGGCGTGCGGATCCCGCTGATGAGGGCATCGGCCCACCGCATCGTGGCGACGCGGCCGCGGAGGCTCACCTCGTGGCCGTGGCTGGCGACGAACCACAGCGGAAGGAGCGCACACGCGGTCCCGGCGGCGCGTTCCCAGGAGGGAGCGCGTCTGGCGACAGCACGCACGACGCACTCGACGCCTCGGCCTGCGGCGATCCACGCCAGCCAGAATACCGGGATGAAGAACACCGCGATGTCGGGGACGTCGTAGTTCAGGGCGAACGCCAGCAGCCCGGTGAGACCGAGCACCAACAGGGCGCCGAGCGGGTGGCGGGCTCTTATGAGGGATCCGAGGCCAGCGACGAGCGCCGCACAGCCGAGCCACGTCAACTCGCCGGCGATCAACGAAACGGCCATCGGGAGCCGCGAACCGAGCACGGCGTCGAGACTGAACGGGAACACGTTTTCCCGATACCCGGCCCCGGTCATGATGCGCACGACATCCGACAGACTGTGCGCCGGTTCCAGCACGTAGGGCGCATGCTGGCTGGTCCGGACGATCAGGTAGACATAAGGCAGGAACGCTGCCGCTGCCAGAATGATGGCGGCCGCCGTGCGGCGGAGGTCGAGGAGCCAACGCCGGTCAGTGATCCACACGAAGGCGATCACCCCGGGAGCCAGCAGCACGTCGTTGGGGTGGTGCGCCACCGCCAGGCCGAACAGGAGCGCGGCACCGTAAAAGTCCGCCTCTCGCTGTCCGTCGCGCCAGCGCAGGAGCGCCAGCACGGTGGACATGAGGAGGAAGGTCTCCAGTGAGTAGACCTCCGCGATCAGGCACTGCGACCAGACCACCGGCCCCAGCCCGGCCGCCGTTGCTGTCCCGGCCGCGACGGCGACCCGGCAGCCCGCGCGCCTGAAGACGAAGTACGCCACGGTCACCGTGCCTGCGCCGAAGACCGCGGAAAGGAGGTTCATCCGGTACGCGAGCGAGCCAATCGGCAGGTACGAGAACGCCCAGGAGACAAGCATGTAGAACGGGTATCCCGGCTGATGAGGGATGCCCAGGACGCGGCCCATGTACTGAAACGCGGGGGTGTCGCGGATGTCGATCAGCCCGGGCGCGAGCGCCCACACGTAGAGGCCAAACGCCACGACCCCCGCCCCGACGCCCGCGAGTGTTTCGGCGTGGCGGCGCTCCATCGGCCCCTAGCGATTCAGCAGCACGACCGCCAGGATCACCAGCAGCACGGCAAGCACGGCGAAGACGATCTTCCAGGTGCTCTTCGGGTAGCGCCCCGCTAGCACCCCGGTGTAGCCGTTGGCGACGACCTGGAACGTGCGCCGGCCGTACGTATAGGAGAGCAGCCACACGGGCACCAGGACGTGCTTGAACGTCCGGTCGGAGTAGTCCGGGCCGATCCGCAGGTTCCGGTAGGTGTCTCCGGGAACCTGACTCCCGCAGAGCGCCATCAACTGCGCATCCATCGCCTCGCGGGCGCTCTGTGCCGCTTCGACCAGCGCCACCTGGTAGTGCTCGACGACGTGCCCGGACAGGTAGCCGGTGTCGTACGGCACGAGTTCCTTCGTCGGGAACGGCTCGACCTGGTGCAGGAGATCCAGGTCCAGCCCTCTCGTTCCCGGCACGGGCTGATCGTCGAAGAAGTGGTCGATCGCGCCGGCGGCCGGCACCCACCGGACCTTCCTGACCTGGCGCACCTGGGCGCGGCCCTGGTTGTCGCGATACTCCTCGTTGACGAAGTAGTAGTGGCCCGCCTCGGCCGTCCACGGGCAACGGACCTTCGCGTCGAAGGTCC
>CAYXQK010000107.1:0-2530 GCA_964467445.1 uncultured Syntrophaceae bacterium | reverse complement strand
GCCTGATAATTTATAAATGAGTATATGAGGATAACAATTGAGTGTCAATTTTTATAAGAGCATTGCAGATCGCATCCGGGAACCGGGGAACACAGGCCCGAGCGGGTGCAGATTTTTGTTTCAATAAAGAACACGGTCGGGGTAATTGATAAATATAAAAGCTGCTCAAAAGACTTAAGAAAATAAGAATAGCGCGGTGCCTTGCACATGGCTCCAGGTTGTGGTAAACTTCAACATATATAAAGTCACGGCGGGTAAGACGCTCAGTTTTACGGAATAGGGACACGCCTTTGCACAAGCAAAATATATACAATTTGAGAACTGTTCACGTGACTTTTAATATCTCTGTTCTGAACAAAACTCCTCTTTACGAGGGACACTCACCGTATTGTAAATAATCGCTGTTTCCTGAAAAAAATACTGGCCTAATTCAGAAATATCAGCTGGCATCATCCGAGACAGTGTGAAATAATGACATACGCTTGAACGAAGCTACGGGAATGGCCCGTCAGCATGCCTTGACTGCCACGGTGACGGGGACTAATGCCTCTTCATTCTGTACAGTTTCCAAACAGGGCAATAGTGTAAAAAAATTCAGGGTATCGCTGACCGCTTGTCTGGGTTTGTAATGTACTTCTCAAAGTAAGGGGTATAATCTCTTGAAAATTCTGGTTGTAGAAGATGACAAAAGGATAGCCTCTTTTCTTTTGAAAGGGTTAAAACAGGCAGGATTTGTCGTAGATCATGCGGACAATGGCGAGGACGGACTTGCCTTTGCACAGACTGGAGTCTATGCCGCAGCAGTTATAGATATAATGCTGCCCAGGCTGGACGGTTTGAGTCTTATTGAAGAGCTGAGGCGGGGAAAAGTAAATCTTCCGGTGATCATTCTGAGTGCCAAGCGTTCAGTAGATGACAGAGTTAAGGGACTTCAAAGCGGTAGTGACGATTATTTAACCAAGCCATTTGCCTTTTCTGAACTTCTGGCACGTTTACAGGCGATTATCCGCAGGTCAAGTGCTGCTATTGAGCCGTCCCGTCTGATCGTTGGAGATATCTCTATGGACCTGCTAACCCGGGAAGTTATCCGGGAAGAAAAGGGGATCGACTTGCCGCTTCGTGAATTTGCTCTCCTCGAATATTTTATGCGCAATGCAGGGAAGATCCTATCCAAGACTATGATTATAGAGAATGTCTGGGGCTATGACTATGACCCGCTAACGAATGCTGTTGATGTGCTGGTGTGCAGATTGCGTAATAAGCTGGACAAAGATTTTGATAAAAAGGTGATTCACACCATCCGGGGAGTTGGGTATGTCCTTAAAGTTTCTTGACCTTACCCGAAAAACTATCGGCTTCCGGTTGACCTTGTGGTATTCGGCTGTGTTTGTTCTGAGTTCTCTGCTTTTCTTTGCTCTTGCATATTTTTTTCTTTCTGTATCTATCCAGCAAAAGGACAGGGAAGTTATTCAGTCTGAGCTCGAAGGGTATATTGCCCAGTATAATGAAGGGGGGACCAATGCCCTGCAGCAAGAAGTTGACCTTCAGAAAGATCTCAGCGGTAAAAACCCTTTTTTAGTCAGGCTTGCCGGACCTGAAAATGAAACCGTTTTCTTGAATATCCCGGATAAATGGGCGGCGTTTGACCTTCGGAAGCTTGAAAAAAAAGATTATCGGAATAAAGGGCACTGGCTCTATCTGAAAACTAAAAACAACCAGGATATATTAGAAGTAGCGTTGCAACGCCTCTCTGATGGTTCTGTGCTGCAGGTGGGCAAAAGCGTGGCAAATCGAACGGAACTTCTCGATCGCTTTAACAAAATCTTTGCCGCGGCTATACTGCTGGTAGTTTTTATAGGCTTAACCGGGGGGATTCTTTTTGCTGTCAAAACACTTCGACCGATTCGTCACTTACTGAGCACCATCAACTCGATAATACATACGAGCAACATAAGTGCCCGGGTGCCTACCAGACATACCGGTGATGAACTTGACGAGATGAGCATAGCGTTTAACACAATGCTGGAAAGGATTGAAACGTTAATAACTGAACTGAAAATGGGGCTGGATAATGTTGCACACGATTTGCGCACCCCGATGATGCGATTGCGCGGTACTGCGGAACTGGCGTTACAATCGGAACAGCCTGAAGAAGTCCTCCGCGAAGCTTTAAGTGATTGTATAGAAGAGGCGGATAGAATTACTGCAATGTTAAATACTCTGATGGACATTACCGAGGCAGAGACCGGGGTGATGAAACTGAATCTGGAGGAGGTTAATATTGTAACTCTGATCGAGGAGGCAGTCGATCTTTACGGTTATGATGCTGAGGAAAAGCGCATTAAAATTCATACAACGTTGCCGGAAGAACTTTATTTGAACGCAGACGGTATCAGGTTGCGGCAGGTTCTTTCCAATTTGCTCGATAATGCTGTTAAGTATACTCAGAGCGGTGGAACGATAGGTATTGAAGCTTTCCAAAAAAAACAACAAGCCACGGTAATTGTCAGGGATACCGGGATTGGAATTC
>CAYXQK010000106.1:0-4042 GCA_964467445.1 uncultured Syntrophaceae bacterium | reverse complement strand
TATATGAATACGGGCACCCAGCGGTCCAGCGCCACGCCCATGGGGGCGATCACGTCCACGACCCCGATCCTGACCAAACAGCAGCATAAAAAGGACTTCATCAAGATCATGGAGGCCCACGATCTGCCCTACATTGCCACGGTATCGCCATCCTATCCAATTGATCTTTATGAAAAATTTGTCAAAGCCAAGAAGATCAAGGGAACCCGGTACATGCATATGTATGTCCCCTGCCCCCCCGGCTGGGGCTTTGCGACCAAGGATACGATCAAGATAGGGAAACTTTCAGTAGAAACCGGGATTGTTGTGCTGTTTGAAATCGAAAACGGGAAATTCCGATTCACGGGCCGCAGCAAGGCCCTGGCCGAACGGGGTAACCGCATGCCTGTTATCAACTACCTGGAAAAGCAGGGACGGTTCTCGAAGACGAATCCCGAACAGCTGAATCAACTGCAGGCCTGGGTGGATGCCAAATGGCAGGAGTATGTCAGGCGCGCAGAGTCATGATGACGGCTTTGTAAAAAGGCCATATGCGGCGTTGCGCTACGCCCTTCGTCATTGCGGCGTATGTCAAGATACGCCTCATTCCTCAGGTCTTGCGCGCCTTGCCTCCGGACCTTTTTCCTTTGCCGTCGAAGTGTTTCTCGAATGCACGTGACGGCTCAGGAGAACTTGTTTGATTAAGGCGGCATACCTTTGGGAGGCGCCACGGTTGGCGGCCACGATCCGACCGGCGGCCTGCCCCTTGCCGGCCAGCGTTTCCGGCGCCCGCAGGAGGGCAAGCATTTTATCCGCAAGGTCCGGGCCGTCGTTCACGGAAATGCCGGCCCCGACCGCTTCCAGCATGATCTTTTCATCACGAAAATCCTCCATGGACGGACCATAGAAGACGACCTTGCCCCAGGCAGCGGGCTCCAGAATGTTCTGTCCGCCCCTCGGGACCAGCGATCCTCCGCAATAGGCGATCGTGGCCAGGCTGTAGACCTTGAAAAGTTCCCCGATCCTGTCCACCACCAGAACCTTTTCGTCCTGTCTCGTCCTGCCCTCCCTGACCTCCGTCAGGGCGAGGCCGTCGAACCCGGATTGCCGGACCAGGCGCATCACTTCCCCGGCCCGTTCAATGTGACGCGGCACAAGGATCAGTTTGAAATCAGGATAAACCGCCAGCAACTTTTTGAAGACCTCCAGGACAATGGTCTCTTCGCCTTCATGGGTGCTTCCGGCCACCAGCACCCGTTCATCGACGGCCATGTTCAGGCGCCGGGTTGTTTCCTCCCGCAGCAGGGGGGATACCGTTGCCGCCAGACCGTCATATTTGGCATTTCCAAGGACATGAATTTTCCCCGGGGCCATGCCGATCGCGCGCGCACGCCCGGCATCGATTTCCGAGATGACACCCATCTCATCAATATCCTTCAGGATCTCTTTCCAGAAGAAGCGGGTGTGGTAATATTTTTTGAAGGAACGCGGGGAGAGACGCCCATTGACCATGACCACACTGATCCCCCGGTTCCGGCAAATCCGCAAAAAGTTGGGCCAAAGTTCCGTTTCCGTCAACACAAAAATATCAGGACGGATCATCCGGATCAGCCTGCGGACAACATATGGAATATCAAGAGGATAATAAATGATGGCCGTGGCTTCCGGAACGATCCGGCGGGCCATTTCGTGCCCGGTCTCCGTGCCCGTTGACAGAACCAGGCAGGCGGCGGGAAAATCCGCGCGCAGGGAGGCCATGATCGGCGCGGCGGCGGTGACCTCCCCCACGGAGACGGCATGCATCCAGATGCGGGGCGCTCCCTGCATGCCTTCGTAGAGATCGGGCCGGTTGAAGCCGAACTTCGGTCCCATGCTGTGCCGGTATTTGCCCGTGAACAGGATCTTCGCGCCGTAGTAGGGGATAGCCAGCGCGGCGGCAAGGGTCAACAGGATGTTATAGAGGATGAACATCATTCGAGACCTGTGACGTGCGTTTCAATTTGACACCCCGACGACAATCATGTATGGGAAGGCCATGAAAATAATCGCCCCCTCCATCCTTTCCGCGGACTTCAGCAGGCTCGGCGAAGAAATTGCCGCGGTCGAAGCGGCCGGCGCCGACTGGATTCACATCGATGTCATGGACGGCCACTTCGTCCCGAACATCACCATCGGCCCAGGCGTCGTCAAATCCCTGCGGAAGCTGACCCGGCTTCCCTTCGACGTGCATCTGATGATCCGGCATCCTGATCAGTTTCTGGAGGCCTTTGCGGAGGCGGGAAGCGATACGATTACCGTCCATGTGGAGGCGGCGGATCACCTGCACCGCACCATTACCCGCATCCGGGAACTGGGGCCGAAGGCGGGTGTCTCCCTGAATCCCTCCACGCCGCTGGCGCTGATCGAGCCCATCCTTGCCGACATCGATCTGCTGCTTATCATGACCGTCAACCCCGGTTTCGGCGGCCAGCAGTTTATCCGAACCATGCTTCCGAAAATCCGGCAGGCCCGCGAACGCATCGATCAGAAGGCCCCGTCCGTCCTGCTCGAAGTGGACGGCGGCGTCACGCAGGCAAACATGCCGTCCATTCTCGAGGCCGGCGCGGATGTGCTTGTCGCCGGCGCCGCAGTTTTCGGCAGCGGCGATTACGCCGCCACGATCGGCAAGATGAAAACCCTCATGGGCCGGGCGGAATAGCAACTTTTTTCGGCTTTTTACGAGCTCATTATTTCGGCGAGCTCCGAATTGACGGTCAGGCCGTTTCCGCCATTTTCCCCGCCAGCTTCTGCTGGACCTCCCTCGCTTCCGCCACGATCCGCTCGAAGAGTTCCGCCACGGTCGGCTCGTCGTGGATCAGGCCCATAACCTGCCCCACGGGCAGGATGCCTTTCTCCAGATCGCCGTCTTCCGTGGCCAGCTGGAAGGCCTTGAAGCCATTGGCCATGAGCGCCATCGTGTAGGCATTTCCCAGGCCGGAGGCCAGAATGCCGACAAACAGCTTCAGATAGGGCATATTCATCTGCCTGGCAACCTCCCTGGAGTTGACAAAGGCGGCGGGCAGATCGAGCCCATTTTTGATGGCCCTTTCCGCAGCGCCGGTCTTCATGGCCCGGCAGTAGATCCCGTCGATGCGCTTCGAGTACAGCGTGTCGGTCACATCTTTTTCGATGGACAGTTTTTTAAAATTCTCATGCAGGGGGCTCTCTTGAGTCGTCATGAGCCTCGTTCCCAACGCAATGCCTTCCGCACCCAACGCAAGCGCCGCCGCCATTCCCCTGCCGTCGGCGATGCCGCCCGCGGCAATCACGGGGATGCTGATCGCATCCACGAGGCTCGGAATGAGGACCATTGTGGTCAGGTCCTCGCCGTGGGCCGCCGCTTCATTGCCCGTGGCGATGACTCCGTCGCAGCCGTAGTCCTGGGCGCGTTTGGCATGTCGGGCGTTGACCACCGTGGCAATGACTTTCCCCCCGTACTTGTGGGCGCCCTTGACAAGCCAGTCCCCCTTGCCCAGGGCAAAATTAATGACCGGCACCTGCTCTTCCAGCAGCACTTTGGCGTTTTCGGCGGCGCCCGGCATCAGCAACGTGGCGTTGCAGCCGAATGGCTTGTCCGTCAGTTTTCGGATTTCCGCGATCGCCTTGCGGGTTCCTGGCGGGTCCAGGGGGCCTGTGGCCAGAATGCCCAGTCCCCCGGCATTGGAAACGGCGGCCACCATTTTCGGAACGCTGATCCAACTCATGCCGGACAGAAGGATGGGGTACTTGATGCCGAACAGCTCGGTAATTCTTGTCTTCACTGATGGACTCCTTTGTTGATCCCTCTTTTCCAAAAGGGGCAAAAGTGGGGATTTTCCCCTTCCCATAAAAAAGACAGGCGGACTTTGGAAAGACCCGCCTGCCTTTAAAACCTTTTGATCAGGCCTGCAAGGTCCGACCGATGGTCATTATTTCCGCTTCCTTTGTTCCCTCATACAACTCGAGGATCTTTGCGTCACGGTACCACTTCTGGACGGCGTATTCGTCGATATACCCGTAGCCGCCGTGAAGCTCCACGGCGTTG
>CAYXQK010000105.1:0-4435 GCA_964467445.1 uncultured Syntrophaceae bacterium | reverse complement strand
TACTTGAATTCAGCAGGGCTGTTGGTAATAATTGTTACCGGAGAGACCAGCGCTGACACTTTTTCCAACAGCAGCTCTATGCCCGGCCGGCCATGGAACTTTAAGAATGCCTTGTTAACTCCCAGGCGGCTTGACCTGCCGTCGGCCATCACCGCCCCGGAAATGGCAGTTTTGATATAGCGCTCCTCTATGAACGAAGAGAGCCCGTCCACGTCCTCCGGGTCAAACGAGGGGAGGCCGGGGACAGCATAGTGAGCACTCACCAGTGCGCGCAAGCTGACATCACCGCTGCAGAGCGGGCTTTCACCGGGCGGTATAATTTCAATTTTTTCTTTCCCCTCTTTCACTCCCCCCTCAACCAGAATGAGATGACAGTGATTAAAGGAACGCCTGATAGGCAAAAACTTGTCATCCCAGCTCATGGCCGGACAAAACAGATTGGTCTCATGAGCGGTAATGAGCGCCGCACCGATGGCGCCGGCTTTTTTGTAGGCATCGGTATCCGATCCTTCTGCATCAAGGCAGTGCGTATGGGGCGAATGGCGCACGCCGGCAATGCGGTAGCCTTTTGCCGCGAGGCTGCGAAGCAGTTTTATAATGAGCCCGGTTTTCCCTGAGCGTTTCCTCCCGACAAGGTGGAGAACCGGCGGCGTTCCGGGAGACTGCATATAAATCCCTATCTCTTTAGCGGGCAGTTGCCAGCCGCACCCCGGCGGCAAATGCGGTATTGAGATCAGCCGGCTTTTCCTGAACCTGGGCACGTTTCAAATTAAAGGTGCTGAAGACTTCACCGACTTTGCGCAGATGAAAATCGCGCAGGTTGGCATCAAGTATCATCAGCACCAGCGCTGATGATGAAGCTACATTATCTCCCTGGCTGACCACGATGACCGCTTTTTTTCCTTTGATGAGCGGCCGGGATTCAGCATGCACGATGTTTCCGGCATCATCCCGTTCAACGTGCATTTTTAAAAGCGGCATCATCCGCGAGAAGAAGTTGGTGAGGCCCGCCGAGATGGTGCGGCCATGATTTGGTGAGCCGAAGATAAAGCCGTCAGCTTCCTGCATGCGCTGGAGAATACCTGCCATGTCATCCTTCAGCGGGCAGTCTTTACTTCCCTGCAGAATCGAATGCGCACCGCACCCGGTGCAGTATTTTATATCCGCATCATAGATATAAACTTTTTCCACTTCAACTGCTGCCGCGCTTTTTGCTCCCTCAATAACCTTGTCAATGAGCAGGTCGGTATTTGAGCCTTTCCGCGGACTTCCCGCAAACGCCATTATCTTCATGGTCTGCCTCCTGTAATAGGTGTTGCTGTGTGCTGTTGCCTGCAGGTAATTATCATATACTACCACAATCAGATGCAAATAATTGAGAATTATTATATATCATCTCTGATACTTTTTATTTTACTCTCGTATCATTACTTGATATATTTTGCCTGCATTTAGCAATAAATTTATTTCGAGGAGATTCGAGGTATGAAGCCTAAACATCAATATACTATTGCTCCCTGTCTGCCGGAAAATCTTCAGGGCCTTTTAAAGCTCGCCTATAATCTTCGCTGGACCTGGCACAAAGAAACCATTGACCTTTTCAGACGGCTTGACCGGGATCTCTGGGAAACAACCAACCACAACCCTCTGCACATGCTCGGTGTTATAAAACAGGAAACGCTGCAGAAAGCGCTTGCTGACGACGGGTTCATGGCCCATTTTGACCGGATTCTTCAGGACCTTGACCGCTACTTCACCTACAAGACCTGGTATGAGCGTACCTATGGCAAGCAGGATAAATCGCAGATCGCCTATTTTTCACTGGAGTACGGGCTTACCGAGTGCATGCCCATCTATTCAGGAGGCCTCGGCATTCTTGCTGCCGACCATCTTAAATCTTCAAGCGATCTTGGCCTGCCGCTGGCGGGAGTAGGGCTGCTCTATCAGGAAGGCTATTTCCAGCAGTACCTCAATGCTGAAGGATGGCAGCAGGAGCGCTACCCGGACAATGACTTTTTTAATATGCCCGTGCAGCTCTTGAAACAGAATGATAGAACTGATGTTATGATCGAGATTGAATATCCGGATGGGCCGGTGTATGCGCGCATCTGGAAAGCACAGGTAGGCACGGTTCCTCTGTACCTGCTTGATACCAATATCAGGGAGAACCGGCCTGAAGACCGGAAGATATCCGCGCAGCTCTATGGTGGTGACGGTGAGACCCGCATCCGCCAGGAAATCCTGCTGGGTATTGGCGGCATACGGGCTTTGAAAACACTGGGCATTAAGCCGGTGGTGTGCCACATGAATGAAGGGCATGCAGCATTCCTTGCGCTGGAGCGGATCCGCATCCTGATGAAGGAGCAGGGGCTCTCGTTTACAGAAGCCCGGGAGGTGTTTACCGCGGGCAGCGTGTTCACCACGCACACGCCGGTGCCGGCAGGGAATGATGTGTTCTCCCCTGACCGCATGGAGAAATATTTCCGCACCTACTATCCCCAGCTGGGCTTAACCAGGGAACAGTTTTTAGACCTGGGCCGTGAGGAGCCGGGCACGGCTGCGGAAAATTTCTGCATGACGGTGCTGGCCATACGCCTGGCAGGCTTCACCAATGGAGTCAGTAAAATACACGGCACGGTGTCGCGCAGGATGTGGCAGAAAATCTGGCCCGGTCTCCCGGACGAAGAGATTCCCATTACCTCGGTCACGAACGGCGTTCATCCGCCGTCATGGATATCCCACGAAATGACGGACCTGCTGGACCGGTACCTGGGGCCGCGCTGGCTCTATGACCCCTGCAACGAGGAGATCTGGAAGCGCGTGGCGGAAATCCCTGATGAGGAGCTATGGAGGACCCATGAGCGCCGGCGCGAGCGGCTGGTAGCCTTTGCCCGCCGCGACTTGAAAGTGCACCTGCTCAAGCGCGGTAAATCAAACCGGGAAATATCGCGCGCCTCCGAGGTGCTGAATCCTGAAGCTCTCACCATCGGCTTTGCCCGGCGCTTTGCCACCTACAAGCGGGCCACCCTTATTTTTAAAGACCCGGACCGGCTGGCAAGTATTCTCTGCAACCGGGAAAAGCCGGTGCAGATATTATTTGCGGGCAAGGCACACCCCAGGGACAGTGAGGGAAAAGATTTCATCCGCCAGATTCTCAACTTTGCTCGGAGCGACAAGTTCAGAAACCGGATCGTGTTCCTTGAGGACTATGACATAGCGCTGGCGCGCTACATGGTGCAGGGGGTTGACATCTGGCTCAACAATCCCCGTAAGCTCGAGGAGGCAAGCGGCACCAGCGGCATGAAGGCCGCCTGTAACGGAGCGCTTAACTTAAGCGTGCTTGACGGGTGGTGGTGCGAAGGCTATTCCAATGAAACAGGCTGGGCCATTGGCAAGGAAGAAGAGTATGATGATCTCAACTACCAGGATGTGGTTGAATCAAGCGAGATGTATGACCTCCTGGAGAAAGAGATTGTGCCCCTGTTCTACAACCGGGGAGAAGACGGCCTGCCCCGGGGCTGGATAGCTCTGATGAAATCCATGATGCAGGCAATCTGCCCGGCTTTCAATACCAACCGCATGGTCTATGAATATAACCAGCGTTTTTATCAGCCGCTGATGCGGCGCTGTCAGGAGCTGGCTGCGGATAACTTTACCATGGCAAAGTCTCTGTCAGCATGGAAGCAGAAAGTGTACAGCGGCTGGAGCGGCATAAAAATAAATTATGTCAAAAACAATGACAGCATGGAACAGAAGGTGGGAAATGGTTTTGAAGTGGAGGCGGGTATAACCCTTGGCAGCTTGAGCCCCGATGATGTCTCGGTAGAGATATACAACGGCATGGTTGATGGTGAGGAAAACTATTCCTCCAGCCAGCCCATACCCATGATGTACAAGGGCGCTGAATCCGCGAGCCATATTTTTATCTGCCGGGTTCCCTGTCAGAAAAGCGGCCTGCATGGCTACACCCTGCGCATTCTGCCAAAAAACGCGGCGCTGTTTCATCCGTATGAACTGGGCCTTATTAAGTGGGAAGAGTAACAACAGGCTGATAGCAGCTGTCAGCTTTTTACGAAAGGAAAAGCTATGCCTTTAGTTACCACAAAAGAAATGTTTAAAAAAGCCTACGCCGGCGGGTATGCGGTGGGGGCGTTCAATGTAAATAATATGGAGATTTTGCAGGGGATCGTGGATGCAGCTGCAGAGCAGAAGGCCCCGCTCATCCTGCAGGTTTCAGCAGGCGCGCGCAAATACGCCCGGCACGAATATTTGATGAAGCTTGCTGAGGCAGCGGTGGAGACGTCCACCAGCCCTATCGCGCTGCACCTTGACCATGGAGAGGATTTTGCCATCTGCAAGTCCTGCATTGACGGCGGCTTTAAATCCGTGATGATTGACGGCTCACGGTTTCCCTTTGCCGAGAATGTGCGGGTCA
>CAYXQK010000104.1:0-11709 GCA_964467445.1 uncultured Syntrophaceae bacterium | reverse complement strand
CAGCGTCTCCGCCTCCTGTTTGGCCAGCCGGTCCGCGTCCTGATCGATCACTCTCTTTTCAACCTGCACCCGGACATCCTTCAGGGGGGGCGTGTGTGCGGTTTGCCTGGCCGTTACCTTGAAGAGATAATAGCCTTTCTGATCGGACAGGACCTTGCTGAGTTCGTCTTTATTAAGACTGAAGAGGGTCTGGAGGGCGGCGCCGATCCGGGTCAGCCCCCCCGGGGGATGATCTGCTGAAAATAAACCGGACGTGTGGACCGGAAGTCTGTTTTTCACCGCGTATCCGTCAAAGTTTTCATCCTGGTAAATGGTATCACGGGCCTTCTTCGCGGCTGCGGCTGCGACCTCCATGCCTCCGATCTGGCGGATTTCCGCCGCGATCTTCATCTTCACATCCGACAGGGCCGGCCGTTTGCCGCCGGTTGTTTTGAATTGATCGGCGTGCCGGTCATAATAATCCGTTATTTCCGCATCGGTCACTTTCACGTCCGGAGCGAAGTCCTCCCCCCTGAATAAAATATACTTGACCTCAATCTGGTCTGGAATACGGAATGCCGGGCCATGTTCTTTCAGATACGCCTCGAGGTCCTTTTCCGGAGGGGTGATCTGCGTACGGAAGGCGCCAGGCGAGATCTGCACAAAGTGAATGTTGACCTTCTCGTTCTGCAGGCGGTAAACATCGTAGACGTCCTGGTCCGAGACTTGAACGCCGTCCTGGATCAGACTGATGAACCGGGAGGTGATCAGGGAGTTCTTCTGCAGCAGTTCATAATCTTCCGGTGTCAGCTTATTGAAGCGCAAGGCCTGCTGGTAAATTTTTTCGTCAAAGGATCCTCCTCTCTGAAAAGCCGGCATGGCCAGGATGGAAGCCCTGACTTCCTCTTCCGAAACCCTCAAGCGCATTTCCTCGGCCTTCTGCATGACAATCGCCTGCTGAATCAGATTGTCCAGCGCAGCCTGTCTCAAATTGAGCTTCTTGAGAACTTCGTCATTCAATGCGGCGCCATACCGCTGGCTGTAAAATTGGATCAGATTCTGATGTTCTTTTGCCAAATCCACGTAGGCAATGGTCTTGCCGTCGACGACGGCGACGGTTTCAGCCTGCTGTTTTCCCCCCGTGGAACCAAAATAAAAGATGAAGACGACAATGATGATGCCCAGCAGCACCTTCATAAGCCAGTTCCGGGCGTGTTTTCTCATCAGGTCAAGCATATTGGCTGTTTCCTTTCCGAACTTTTTCGAGGGGCTTTTCTATTACACCCCCCTGTGAAATGCAATCAATTTTTGTAATCATTGTCTGCAGGCAGAAATGAAGCAGATCGTGCGTGGTTACAATTCAAAAAATGTATTGCTTAGGCCCGGCAAATACGATATAGGACTTCCGCCGATGCGGTGAGTTTTCATAATAAGTTAATTTTTATAGGAAAGTTGAGGAGGACAGGGCATTGCTGTTCGATTTTATCCTGGGTAAGTTTTCCAATGATCTGGCCATTGATCTGGGCACAGCCAACACTCTGGTTTATGTCAAGGGGAAGGGGATTGTGCTGACGGAACCTTCCGTCGTAGCGGTCCATCTGGATTCGCGCGGCGTCAAGAAAGTGCTCGCCGTGGGAACGGAAGCCAAGAATATGCTGGGAAGGACCCCGGGAAATATCGTTGCCATCAGGCCCCTGCGGGATGGCGTCATTGCCGATTTTGACATTACCGAGGCGATGCTCCGTCATTTTATTCTGATGGTTCATAATCGCAGAGCCCTTGTGCGTCCCCGGATTATCGTCTCGATTCCCTCCGGGATCACCCAGGTTGAAAGACGGGCGGTGAAAGAGACCGTGGAGTCTGCCGGCGCCAGAGAAATCTTCCTGATTGAAGAACCCATGGCGGCGGCCATCGGCGCCGGCCTGCCGATCACGGAACCCATCAGTTCCATGGTCGTCGATATCGGCGGTGGAACCACGGAAGTGGCGGTTATCTCCCTGTCCGGTATTGTCTATGCAAAGTCCGTGCGGGTTGCAGGGGACCGGATGGATGAGGAAATCGTACAGTATATGCGGCGGAAGTTCAACCTGTTGATTGGAGAACGATCCGCTGAAATGATCAAGACAACCATCGGTTGCGCCTATCCTTATCCGGAATTAAAAAAAGTGGACGTCAAAGGCAGGGATCTCATCTCCGGCATTCCGAAAATTGTGGAAATCAATTCTGAGGAGATTCGAGAAGCCATCATGGAGCCCGTGAGCCTGATTGTGGATGCCGTCAAGGACGCCCTGGAGAATACCCCTCCCGAGCTGGCCGGGGATATCGTCGACCGGGGCATCATGCTGACCGGGGGCGGGGCGCTTTTACGCGGGCTTGACGCGCTGATCAGAGAGGAAACCGGCCTGCCGGTGACCATCGCCGATGACCCGCTCTCCGCCGTGGTCAGGGGGGCAGGCATGGCCCTGGACCAGTTGGATATTCTCAAAGTGGTCACGGTTCAAATGTGACGACGAGGCCGTCGAATGCAAGTGCATTAAATGTGAAGGGTCTGTTTGGTCTGTTGACGGCGTTTCTTTTTCAACCCATTCTCATTTTGTCCTGTCGATAAAACCGTCATTTTCACGTACGATGATGTTTCCTAAAAAATATTGGATCCTTGCTGTCGCATCGCTCCTGATCTTGGCGGCGTTCATCATGATCTTCTTCGGGATGAAACAGACACCCGAAACGGGTTTCATGCGGAAGCTCGTCCTGGAGGCGGCATGGCCCCTGGAAAGCGTGAAGAACCGGTCGCTCAAGGCGGTCAGGGAAAACTGGAACCGTTATCTGTTTCTGATCGGCCTGGAGGAGGAGAACCGGCGGCTGAAAAAGAAGAATGACCTGCTTGCGAACCAACTGGGCCAGTATCAGGAAGGTTACCGGGAGGCGCTCCGGTTGCGGAAAATGCTGAGCATCAGGGAGCAGCCGCACACAGCGCCGGTGATTGCCGAAGTGATCGGCCATGAACAGTCATCCGTATTCAAGTCCATCCTGATCAATAAAGGAACGGCGCAGGGACTGATGGTGGGATTTCCGGTCTTGAACGATCAGGGGATTGTCGGCCGGATTACGGAATGTTCCTGGCACGTCTCCCGGGTCATGCTGATCGTCGATAGGAGCAGCAATGTTTCAGCCCTCCTTCAGGGGAGTCGCACTCACGGCGTTCTGCAGGGTGACGGCGCGGGCGGTTGCCGACTGAAATATATTCCCGGCACGGAAGAGGTCCGGATCGGCGACGCCGTTATTTCGTCCGGCCTGGGGGGGATTTTTCCGAAAGGGATCATTCTGGGCTCGGTTGCGGCCATTGACAAAAGGGATGGAGCCCTCTTTCAGCGGATTGATGTTCAGCCCCCCGTTGATTTCAGCAGGCTTGAAGAAATCGTTGTCCTGATTCTCCAGAAGGATTCCAAACGTTGATTTACCGGACCCTTTTTTTGCCGATTGCCGGCCTGTTTCTGGTTGTTTTTCAGACATCCGTACTGAATCTTTTTTCCATGGGCCGCATCGGCGTCGAATTATCTCTGATCCTGGTTATTTACGCTGGATTTCGGATGAGGGTGCTGCCTGGCGCTTTTCTGAGCTTTCTGCTCGGGTATTTTCTCGACTGCATGATGGGTTCGATTTCCGGGCTTTTTGCCCTCATCTACGTCTGCATTTTTTTCATTTCTGTCTCGGTCTCTCTGCGAGTCTATGCCGAACAGATCCGCCTGATCATGATTTTTTCTTTTCTCTGTGCGATTTTAGAGGGGCTGATGGTTGTATTATTTTATAACATCGTATATGATATCAATATGTTTGATGATATCTTTCGGGTTTTTCTCCCCCAGGCCCTGGTAGTGGGTGCGTTGAGCCCCTTGTTTTTTAAATTATTTCATTTTTTTGAGGTTTTATTTCGTGGCGGAGATTCACAGCCGGCTAAATAGCCATGAAAGCGCTCTGTTGCACGGACGGTTCAGGATCATGTTTATCTTTGTGGTCATTGCCCTGTCTCTGCTGGCTCTGCGCATGGTATATCTTCAAGTGATCAAGGGTGAGGAACTCAGGCAGAAATCGGAAGATAACAGCATCCGCCTCCGGAAAATAGTGCCCATAAGGGGCGTGATCATGGATACCCACCGGGAAATTCTGGCGGACAGCCAGTACTCCTTTGACGTTCTCTTTGTGCCGGGTCGCATCGGGGATATCCAATCCGTTGCCGATCGGCTGGGGGTTTTATACCGGGAGGCCTCGCTGGATTTTGCCCGTGAGACCTACACACCGGGAAAGCTCCGGCCCTTTGTGCCGGTCAGGCTTGAAAAAAACATCAGCCGGGAGAAACTGGCAATCGTGGAAACCCACACCCTGGATTTGCCGGGCGTCAGCGTTGATGTGGTTCCGATCAGGCGGTACTCGGGGGGTGAGATGATGGCCCATCTTATCGGCTATACCGGCGAGATCAGTCGGGACGAGCTGGATAAGGATCAATCGGAGACATACGCGCCAGGGGACCTGATCGGCAAATCCGGCATCGAAAAATATCTGGATGCTTATCTGCGGGGCGTGAGTGGGTTCGAGCAGGTCGAGGTCAACGTGCTGGGCAAGGAGACGAGGATCCTTGGCAGAGAGGATCCGGAGCCCGGGCATAACGTGGTGTTAACCATTGATGCCTTATTACAGAAAGTTGCCTGGGATGCCCTTGCAGGGAGGCCCGGCGCCGTTGTTGCGATGGCCCCCAGGGATGGCTCCGTCCTGGCCATGGTCAGTTCTCCCTCCTTTAATTCCGCCCTGTTCAGCGGGGGAATCTCGAAGCAAAATTGGAAAAAGTTGTCCGACGATCCTTTGCATCCGATGGAAAACAGAGTGATAGCAGGCCAATATCCTCCGGCATCCACCTATAAAATGATTGTAGCCGCTGCGGCCCTGCAGGAAGGACTGATCACGCCGGAAACCTCCTTTCAGTGCGATGGGTTCTACGAACTGGGGAACAGGAAATACCGGTGCTGGCATAAGGGCGGGCATGGCCGGATCAGCTTGCATCGGGCGATTGTCCAGTCCTGTGACGTTTATTTTTACCATGTCGGGAAACTGGTCGGGGTCGATAAATTGGCGGAATACGCCCGCAGGTTCGGTCTGGGGTCGCCCACGGGGATCACGCTGCTCCGGGAAAAGAGTGGCCTGATTCCCACGCGGGATTGGAAACAGATGCGATTCAAAGAGCCCTGGCAGATCGGAGAAACCATTTCGGTGTCCATCGGTCAGGGATATAATCTGGTCACCCCGTTGCAACTGGTGACGGCCTACAGCGCCTTGGCCAATGGCGGTACGGTCTGGCGTCCCCGGCTGATCGAACGGATTGAGTCCGTCGATGGCCAGGTGATCAAAGCGTTCGCGCCGGAAAAAAAATCGGTTGTTCCCATCAGCGTGAATGTTATGGAGCAGTTGAAAAAGGCCCTGTGGGGGGTGGTTAACGAGGAAGGGGGCACCGGCCGCGCCGCGCGGCGCAGAGATGCCGAGGTGGCAGGCAAAACCGGGACGGCCCAGGTCATCGGTCTGCCTGATGACGAAAAAGCGAGGAAGGTCAAATTCATTTCTTCCCGTTACCGGGATCATGCCCTTTTTGTGTGTTTTGCGCCGGTCAACGACCCGGAAATTGCCATTGCGGTCATCATCGAAAATGCCGGGCATGGGGGATCGGCGGCGGCTCCCGTGGCGAGGAAAATTCTGGATGCCTATCTTGAGCGAAAGGAATTACCCGGTAAAAAACCGCCCATTGTCATCAGCGACCACCGGATTGACGGTCGCGGGGCCGCAAATCAACATTGACGGCAACACAGGAAAATCATGAGGTTTGATCGACGATTATTCATCAATTTTGACTGGACGCTGGTTCTGATCGTCCTGAGCATCAGCCTGATCGGCCTTCTGAATTTATACAGCACGGGGTTTAATCAGGCATACCCCAAACAGGATTTTGCTTATGTCAGGCAGCTCCAGTGGATTGTCGTCGGGCTCGTGTTCATGACGGCCGCTTTCTGCATCGATTACCGGTTTATCAGCCGCTATGCCTACCTCATTTACGGGCTTTCCATCCTGCTGCTGCTGATCGTTTTTTTCTATGGTTACGCCACACGGGGCTCCCAACGCTGGATCCTGCTCGGGGGGTTTACATTCCAGCCCTCGGAGCTCATGAAGTTGACGCTGATCCTCGCCCTGGCAAAATATTTTGATCATCACCGTCTGGTCGAGCTCTACAGGCTGAAAGATCTGGGAATTCCTCTCCTGATCGTGCTGGTTCCTTTTCTGCTGATTCTGAAGCAACCGGACCTGGGGACGGCCATGGTCCTGTTCATCATTTTCAGTTCCATGTTGCTGTTCATAGGCGTTCATTGGAAATCATTAACCTGGTCGGTCCTGAGCGGACTGGTGCTTGTCCCTGCAGGCTGGTTCTTTCTCAGGGACTATCAGAAAGAGCGGATCATAACCTTTGTCAATCCCGACACGGATCCCCTGGGATCAGGCTATCACGTGATTCAATCCATTATCGCCATCGGATCGGGCGGCATGACCGGAAAGGGATTTTTAAAGGGGACCCAGACGCAGCTTCGCTTCCTGCCGGAAAGGCATACGGATTTTGTTTTTTCTGTTTTTGCCGAAGAGTGGGGATTTATCGGCGGCATGGTGCTGCTGGTCCTTCTAATGAGCTTGATCCTTTGGGGGCTCAAAATTGCCCTGCATGCGAGGGATTACAACGGGACCCTGATTGCCGTGGGGATTACAGCGCTGATCTTCTGGGAGGTTTTCATCAACATCGGGATGGTCCTGGGGATCCTGCCCATTGTGGGAATACCCTTGCCATTTCTCAGTTACGGGGGGTCTTCCACGGTCGTCCTCATGACAGGCGTCGGCCTGCTGCTGAATGTCAGCATGCGGCGCTTTATTCTTCAACCTAGATAGGTTACCGCAAATTCATCAATCCTGACAGTGATATAAACCATCAGCCCTGACCGGCGGTCAGAAAGCGTCTTGACCGGCAAAAAATGCTTGACAGGCCCTCTCCGTTATGATTAGGAATCCGCGCTTTTGAATATTGAGGATTAGGATCCTTTGTGAACAGGGTTCAACACCGAAGATATATTCCTGAATGAGGTTAAGATATGGTCAGTATTGATTATACCGCTCTGGTTCAAATAGTTAATTTCGTTCTGCTGATGTTCATCCTAAACACACTTCTGTATAAACCAATCCTGGGCGTTATTGAGAAACGGAAAGAGCAGATGGAAAAGTCTGACGGGGAGGTTAAACGTCTGAGACAGGAAGTCGAACAGAAATTGGCAGAATACGAAGAAAAGGTCCGCCTGGCTAAACTTGAAGCCATGGAGCAGAGGAACGCCCTTGTCAAGGAAGGGGCAGATCTGGCCAAAAGTACGATCGAAGCCGTCAGGAGCGAAATTCCCATGCTGATGGAGCAGTTCAATGCCAGAATGGGCAGGGAAGTTGACGCGGCGCGGGCCATATTACACAGTCAGTCCCGGAAAATATCCCTTGAGATTGCTGAAAAAGTTCTGGGAAGGAGTATCCAATGAATCGCTGGTTTTCAGGAGATCGTCAAGGGCGATTGTACGTCATTTCATTGGTGTTGGCCGTTGCACTTGTCCTGCTGATGGTTCCGGGCGCTTATGCGGCGGCGGACGGCGAGAGTGGGCCCACGAACTGGCTGGATTTTGCCATGAAGGTTGTCAATATGGTCGTTCTGGTCGGCTTCCTCTACTGGCTGCTGGCCAAGAAGATCAAGGAGTTTTTTGTCGGCCGGCAGGAAGGCATCAAGACGACCCTTGAACAAGCCAGGATTGCGAAGGAAGAAGCAGAGCAGAAATATAAAGAATATACGGATAAGTTGGAGAAGGCCACCGAGGAAATTGCCGGTATCTCTGATATGATCCGGGCGCAGGGGCAGGCAGAAAAAGAACGGATCATCGAAGACGCCCGCAAGGCGGCGGAGAAGATGAAAGAAGATACTCAGGCCCGGGTCGAGCAGGAACTGAAACAGGCCGGCAACCTGTTGCGGGCGGAGGCCGTCAAGCTGTCCGTGGAAATGGCGGAAGAGCTCTTGAAAAGAAATATAACCGGTGCAGATCACGATGCCATGGTTAAAGACTATTTGGATAAGGTGGTGAGCAAACATTGATCGGCAGCAGCAATATCGCAAAGCGTTACGCACGGGCATTCTTTGAGATTGCCGAAGAAGAGAAACAGTTCGAGAAGTATTACAATGAACTGCAAGGCTTTTCCGAGGTCGTTAACAGCAATGAAAACCTGAAGGAGTTTCTGGCGAATCCGATTTTTGATCAGCATGACAAACGGGACGTTGTGGATGCCGTCTTGCAAAGAATCGGCATGACCGGGATCACCGCCAGTTTCCTGCGCCTCTTAGCCGATAAGAGGAGAATCGGAATCCTGGCCGATATCGTTGCCTGCTACCGCGAGCTCATGGATTCCGTCCTGAAAAAGCAGCGTGTTCAGGTAAGAACCGCCTTCCCTCTGTCACCCGAGCTATCGGAACACCTCAGAAAGGGCCTGGGAGAAATGACCGGCAAGCAGGTCGAAGTGACGATTGATCAGGATGCTTCGCTGCTTGCGGGTATTGTCGTCCGGGTTGGGGATACCCTTTATGATGGAAGCATCAAAACACAATTGAACAAGATCAGGAGTCTCTTAGGGGAGGAAATATAGAACATGGAAACAATCAGGGCAGAGGAAATCAGTCAAATCATATCCAAACAAATCAGGGATTATGAAAAGAAGCTGGATATCAGTGAAACGGGAACCGTCCTGTCCGTCGGAGATGGCATTGCCAGAGTCTATGGCGTGCAGAATGCCATGGCGATGGAGCTGCTGGAATTTCCCGGCGGTATCCTGGGGATGGTGCTGAACCTGGAAACAGACAACGTCGGTGTGGCGATTCTCGGAGAAGTCACCCATATCAAGGAGGGCGACATTGTCAAGAGAACCGGCAAGATCGCCCAGGTTCCGGTCGGGGAGGCGGTTTTGGGCCGTGTCATCGATGCGACCGGCGCCCCGATCGACGGCAGGGGAGCCATTGAAGCCACGGAATTCAGGCGCATTGAGATGGTTGCCCCCGGCGTGATTCAGCGCCAGCCCGTCAACCAGCCCATGTACACCGGATTGAAGGCCGTGGACGCCATGACGCCCATTGGCAGAGGGCAGCGCGAACTGGTCATCGGCGACCGGCAAATCGGAAAAACAGCAATCTGCGTGGACGCCATCATCCGCCAGAAGGACACAGGCGTGAAATGCATCTACGTCGCCATCGGCCAGAAGAGATCAACGGTTGCCCAAGTGGTGGAGAACCTGCGCAAGCACGACGCCCTCTCCTATACCTGCGTCGTTGCGGCCTGCGCCAGCGATCCGGCGACCCTGCAGTACGTTGCGGCCTATGCAGGATGCAGCATCGGCGAGTATTTCCGCGACCGGGGTCAGGATGCGCTTATTATCTATGACGACCTTTCCAAGCAGGCCGTTGCTTACCGCCAGATTTCCCTGCTGCTCAGGCGGCCTCCGGGACGCGAAGCGTTCCCCGGCGACATTTTCTACAATCACTCGCGACTGCTGGAGCGGGCGGCCCGCGTGAGCAAGGAACTGGGCGGCGGTTCCCTGACAGCCCTGCCGATTATCGAGACGCAGGCCGGCGACGTCTCCGCCTACATTCCCACAAACGTCATTTCCATTACGGACGGCCAGGTTTACCTGGAGCCGAGTTTGTTTTTCTCCGGCATCCGTCCGGCCATCAACGTCGGTCTGTCGGTATCCCGCGTCGGCGGCGCCGCGCAGGTCAAGGCGATGAAGCAGGTGGCCGGAACCCTGAAACTGGACCTTGCCCAGTACCGGGAACTGGCGGCTTTTGCCCAGTTCGGAAGCGACCTGGACAAGGCAACGCAGGCGCAGCTGGATCGCGGGGTGCGCCTGGTGGAACTCTTGAAGCAGCCCCAGTTCAAGCCCATGTCGCTGGGCGAACAGGTAACGATCCTTTTCGCCGGAACCCGGGGATTTCTTGATAAATATCCTGTGGACAAGCTGAAAAGCTATGAACCCCAGTTGCTGGACTTTGTGAAGGCGAAATATCCGGAGATCATGAAGGAAATCAACGATCAGAAGATCATCAGTCCGGAACTCGAAAGGAAGATGAAGGAAGTGCTCACCGAATTCGATTCCGTTTATGTCACGGAATAGAGGGTGTTCATGCTCAAGACAGATTAATCTCATTCAAAGACAGAGGGAGTAGATTTTAATGGCCGCGTTAAAGGACATTAAAAGAAAGATCGTAGCGGTCTCAAAGACCAAGCAGATTACCAAGGCCATGAATATGGTGGCGGCATCCAAGTTCAAGGCCGCCCAGACGAGGATGGAAAATTTCCGTCCCTACGCCGGTAAATTCATGGATGTTTTAAACAGCCTGGCGCTGCGTGTTTCGCCGGATACGCATCCGCTGCTGGCGGTCCGGGAACCGAAGAGGATCAGGGTCATCTGCATGACCTCCGACCGGGGTCTTTGCGGCGGCTTCAACACCAACCTGATCAAGGCGACGGAGCGGTTTATCGCGGCGAAGGTGAAAGAAGGCAAGGAAGTCGCACTGATTCCGGTGGGACGCAAAGGCCGGGATTTCTTCAGAAAAAAAATCAAGGTCATGAATGAACGAGCCGATGTGTTCGGAAAATTCGATATTTCTCTGGCCGTACAGATTGCCAGGGACATCATTTCGCCGTTCGTCAGGGAAGAATATGACGAGCTGTATCTTATCTACAATGAGTTCAGAAACGTATCCGTGCAGAGACCGGCGGTCGTCAGGCTGTTTCCGCTTCCGTCCATTGGACAGGAGGATGAGGATGTCGACCCGAACAAGCGGATTGAATATATTTATGAGCCCTCTGATGAAGCGCTGCTCGAGAGGCTTCTGCCCATGTATGTCCGCGTCCTGATTTTCAGGGCGCTCGTGGAAACGTCGGCGGGGGAAAACGGCGCCCGGATGGCGTCCATGGATAACGCCACCCGAAACTGCGAGGAAATGATCGGGAGCCTGTCGCTGAAATACAATAAGGCTCGGCAAGCCGCCATTACCGCGGAGCTTATGGATATCGTCGGTGGAACAGAGGCATTGGCTAAGGGATAAACCACCGGGCAACACGTGGGTTATAAATACAATCTAAGGATAATTGTAAGGAGACGGGTATGAATATAGGAAAGGTTGTACAGGTCATCGGACCGGTCGTTGACGTGGCGTTTCAGGAAGGACAGCTTCCCAGCATCCTCAACGCAATCACCATCACCAACCCGGCGATTAATGACGAGCCGGATAACCTCATCGTCGAGGTGGCGCAGCACCTGGGTGACAATGTGGTTCGCTGCATCGCCATGGATATTACCGATGGTCTGGTCCGGGGAATGGATGCCAAAGACGTGGGCACACCCATTATGGTGCCGGTCGGGCAGGAGTGCCTCGGTCGGATTCTGAATGTGGTCGGCAGGCCCGTAGATGGTCTCGGACCGATTACGGCTCAGAATTATATGCCGATTCACAGATTATCGCCCTCATTCACAGAGCAGGATACATCCGTGCACGTCCTGGAAACGGGCGTCAAGGTTATCGACCTGCTGGTGCCGTTTCCGCGCGGCGGTAAAATGGGGATGTTCGGCGGC
>CAYXQK010000103.1:0-3438 GCA_964467445.1 uncultured Syntrophaceae bacterium | reverse complement strand
AGAAGCCTGCACCATCTACCAGGAGCGGCGGGACGTGCTCATTGCCGGCCTGCGGGATCTTGGTTTTGATGTACTTGCTCCCAAGGCAACATTCTATGTCTGGCTGCCGGTTGATGATTGTATGGCATTTTCAGCTACATTACTGAATGACGCAGGTATTGTTGTAACACCGGGCATTGGTTTTGGCTCAAGCGGGGAGGGGTATGTCAGGTTCGCGATTACCCGACCCGTTGCACGGATACAAGAGGCAATCGAACGCATGCGGAGGCTGGGCCTGTGAAACTACCCCACCACCTCACGATAAAAAACGGTCACCTGCATATCAACGGGAATGACTGTGTCACGCTTGCACACCAGTACGGGACACCGCTCTACGTCACCAGCGAGGAACGGGTCTGCGAGCAGTTCGGGAGTTACAAAAAAGCCCTGACCAGCCGGTACCCAAAAGTCAGGATCCTTTTTGCGGCAAAAGCAAATGGCAACCTTGCTGTGATGCGGGCTCTCGCCCGGCTGGGCGCAGGTGCTGATGTTTTTTCAAGCGGAGAACTTCATCTTGCTCTTGAAGCGGGAATACCGGCAGAGAATCTCCTCTTCAACGGCAGTTCAAAATCACCGGAAGACCTGAAACTTGCCGTCGGGAAGGGTGTGAAAGTGTCGGTTGATTCACTCGACGAACTCCACCAGCTTGATGCAGCGGCAAAAGCAGCAGGAAAAAACGCAAAGATTGCGTTCCGGGTGAATCCGGCGCTCGAAGTCCCGACACACCCGAAGATCGCAACCGGGCTTGCAACCAGTAAGTTTGGCATTCCCCATAAAGAGATCCCTGCTGCATACCGGGAAGCCATGTCGTGTAAAAATATCCAGCCGGTCGGGATTCACTGCCATATCGGTTCGCAGATCCTTGATGTTGAGCCATTTGCCCGGGCTGCAGAAGTGATGGTCAGGATCGCAAAGGAGCTTACCGATATGGGTGTCAGGCTTGAATTTATCGATTTGGGAGGCGGGCTGGGGATTCCCTACCATCATGACACCGACCCGGCTCCCACACCGGAGGATTATGCAGCAAAAGTGGTCCCGATATTCAAAGCAGGTGTCGAAGCATGCGGGATTACCCCGGAACTCTGGGTTGAGCCCGGGCGATCACTTGTTGCTGACTCAACCATTCTCCTGACACGGGTTAACTCCACAAAATCGGCACATAAAAAATTTGCCAATGTCGATGCAGGTTTTAACCTGCTCATCCGTCCCGCAATGTATGATGCCTACCACGAAGTAATTGTCGCAGACAAAGCCGATGCCCCGCTGACCACAGAATATACTGTCACCGGCCCCATCTGCGAGACCGGTGACATTCTTGCACCGGACCGGAAACTCCCGCAGGTTGCTGCCGGGGACTTAATCGCAGTACTGGATACCGGTGCATACGGATATGCCATGTCCTCGCAGTATAATTGCCGTCCCCGCTGCCCTGAGGTGCTGATACAGGGGACACAGGTATCACTGATGCGCAGGGGCGAGACTATCGGGGATATCACGGGCACCATGCAGTACCCGCCCTGGCAACAGTAAGGAGGCGCAAAAACCTGTGCTGTTCCACTACGCACTGGTCGATGACCTTATTTCAAAAGAGGAGTTCGAACGGCGTGTAGAGACAAAGATAGAAGAGTGCGGGGACCTTGTTGATGAGCCGACTGCTGCCATGCTCGTTGTCGGCGAACTGGGCCGCCAGCATGTGAAAATCCGGGGACTTGCAGGTAAATCAAGCCTTTTTTCTTTTTTCGGAAAAGTGATTGACAAGACCGAACCAAAGGAATTTGACCGGAAAGACGGGGAGAAAGGCTGGGTTGCCACCCTTCTTACCGGTGACGAGACCGGAACCACACGGGTGGTACTCTGGGACGAGAAAGCAGGGGCCACCGCTGATATTGCTGTCGGGGATGTGCTGGAGATCATCGGGCGCCACCCGGAAAAGAGCCCGGAGATCTACGCACTTGCCCTGCGCAAGGCAGGATGCGAGATCAGCTGTGTCCTGCCCGAAAACGGGACAGCTGGTGAGACCCTGTCAAACGAACCGGTGGATCTTGATGCTATCCTGATCGCCCGTGAAGAACCCCGGACCTTCAACCGCAGGGATGGTACGAGCGGTGAGATGACAGAAGCGGTCATCGGGGATATTCGTGGAACTGCCCGGCTCATAGCATGGGTACCGGACCTTCTCGCAAAGATCCTCCCGGGGACTTCCCTCCATATCACCGGAGCAAAACCGGACGGGCGCAGCAGAGGGAGAGCCTATAGCCTCGATGAGAAGAGTACTGTGGCGGTCACTGATCAGGTAATCACCGTCCCATTCACACCCCTTTGTTCTGTCAGTGAAGAGGGAATCTATTCAATAACGGGTGACGTAAAAGAGGTAAGGGAACCGCGATCGTTTACCACCCGTAACGGTTCTGTATCCTGGGTAAGAAATATTGTCGTGAGTGATGGCAGGGATGACATAAAAGTGGTACTCTGGGGCGAAAAAGCACTTATCCCAATCCAGGCCGGAGATACCGTTAAAGTCTACCATGCCACCGCCAAACCTGGTCGTTACGGGGGCATTGAGCTGGGTGTCGGATGGGGGAGTTCATTCCAGGTGCCGGAGGAAGAGTCTCACCCTATTATTTTTGAAGGTACCATCATTAGCGGGCAGGGATGTACTTTTATCGATAATGGCACCGAACGCTATCTTATTGACGGGAATCTTCCGCATGGGAGTGAACTGCAGGTTACCGGCATCCTTGCCGGGAATCGGATCACCGCTGAACACATCCAGCCGGTTGATCTCAAACCGGAAACCCTGCTGGTACAGCTCCGCGGGTTAATTGAAGAACTGAACAAATAAACCTCACTTTCACCCCGCGCAGTCCGAGAGCATATATGGCCAGGTTTAACATCTTGATGTGCCATAGGAGATGTGCAAGAAATGGCTGAACGAGCTTTAGAGATTGAAGATTTACCGGGCGTAGGCCCGAGCACCGCAGATAAACTCCGTGAAGCGGGATATATATCGGTAGAGAGTATTGCAACTGCATCCCCGGCAGAACTTTCCGAGATCTCGGAAATCTCCGAGTCGGTAGCAAAAAAGATTGTCAAAGCTGCACGGGAAGCCGCAGATATAGGCGGGTTCAAGACCGGAAAAGACATCTTTGAACAGCGGAAGGACATCAGGAAACTCTCGTTCCGTGTTCCCGAACTCGATGCCCTGATGGGAGGGGGCCTTGAGACCCAGGCCATCACCGAGATGTACGGTGAGTTCGGTTCCGGTAAGAGTCAGATCGTCCACCAGATGGCAGTGAATGTCCAGCTCCCTGAAGAACAGGGGGGACTTAACGGGAGTGCCATTTACATTGATACTGAAAACACCTTCCGTCCCGAACGTATCGAGCAGATGGTGCACGG
>CAYXQK010000102.1:0-5873 GCA_964467445.1 uncultured Syntrophaceae bacterium | reverse complement strand
CCCCTTTATTCCATCAACACCCTCATCATCGGGAGCGGGGCGGCCGCCCTCAATGCCGCCCTTGTCCTTCATGATCTTGGGGAGCGGCGGATCCTGATCGTCACGGAGCGCCTGGGGGCGGGGACTTCCCACGACGCCGGTTCGGACAAGCAGACGTATTACAAGGCCGCGGTGGCGGGTGACGTGCCGGATTCCCCGCGCGAGATGGCCCGGGATCTTTTCTCCGGAGGCTCCATGCACGGAGACATCGCCCTGTGCGAAGCCCTGGGATCGCTGCCGGCTTTCTTCCGGCTGACGGAGATGGGGATTCCCTTCCCCCACGACCGCTTCGGCGCTTATGCCGGCTATAAAACCGACCACGACCAGAGACAGAGGGCGACGTCGGCCGGGCCGCTCACTTCGCGGCTGATGGTCGAAGCCCTGGCCCGGGAAGTCCGGAAACGGCGGATCCCGCTCCTTGAGCGGCATCAGGTCGTCGGGCTCATACCAAAAGACGAGGACGGAAAGCGGCGCGTCGTCGGAGCGGTCGCCCTCGACCTGGACGGGACCGGACGAAAAAACCGCGGACTGGTCCTGTTCAATGCCGTCAACCTCATCCTGGGCACCGGCGGACCGGCCGGCATCTATGAAGCATCCGTTTATCCTGAGAGCCAGAGCGGCTCGCACGGCCTGGCTTTCGAAATCGGGGCGCCCGGCCGTAACCTGACCGAATCGCAGTTCGGGATCGCCTCGGTGAAATTTCGCTGGAACCTTTCGGGGACTTATCAGCAGGTTATTCCCCGCTACTTTTCCACGGACCGCCGCGGCCGGGACGAGCGCGATTTCCTCAGCGAGGCTTTTCCCGATTTTGCGAAACTGACCCGGGCCGTTTTTCTCAAAGGATACCAGTGGCCTTTCGACCCGCGAAAAGTTCCGGATTTCGGCTCGTCACTGGTCGACCTCCTCGTCCACCGGGAGACTGTCATCCTGGGGCGGAGGGTTTTCCTGGATTTCCGGCGGAATCCGGACGGGCCGGGGGCGCCCGAGGCGTTTTCTTTCGACCGTCTGGACACCGAAGCGCTTGATTACTTAAGGCGCAGCGGGGCGCTGCTTCCGACGCCGATTGAACGGCTGAAAAAGATGAATCCGCCGGCGGTCGAGCTTTTCCGCTCCCACGGGATCGACCTCGAGCGCGAGCCTCTCGAAATCCGGGTCTGCGCCCAGCATAACAATGGCGGATTGGCGGCCGACATCTGGTGGGAATCCGAAATCGCCCATCTCTTTCCGGTCGGCGAAGTCAACGGTTCCCACGGCGTCTACCGCCCCGGCGGCTCGGCTCTCAATTCCGGCCAGGTGGGCGGCGCCCGGGCGGCCCGGTACATCGCCCGAAATTATGCCGACGCCCCGCCCAAGGCCGCGGCCTTCGCCGCGACTGCAGAAGCTCGGATCGTCGAAATCCGGGAACGAGCCGAAGGGATGCTCGCCGGAAACAAAAAGCCGGCCCTTCGGCCGGAAAAAGCGATCGGCGAGCTCCGCCGCCGGATGTCGACCGAGGGAGCCCAGATTCGCGACCCGCAGACGATCGAGAGTGCGCGTAGAAAAGCTTGGACGCTTTACCGCCGGTGCCTCGAATCCCTTGGCGTTTCCTCGCCCGGCGAGCTCCCCGCCGCTTTTCGGACCCTCGACCACTCCCTGACCGCAGCCATGTACTTGGAAGCCGTCGCCGAATACCTGAACAAGGGCGGGCGGAGTCGCGGCTCGTATCTCGTCCTCGACCCCAAAGGCGAGCACCGGGTCCCGGAGCTCGGCCCGGACGCGTCCTTTTCCCTGGCTCAACCGGATGACTTCGCGAGCCGCCGGATCCTTGAAATCCGTCTCGACGATTCCGGCCGGCCGGAAACGCATTGGACCGGGATCCGACCGATCCCGGAAACCGACCTGTGGTTTGAAAATGTCTGGAACGATTATCGAGCCGGGGCCGTCAACCGCCGGACGGAATAAAGGAAAGGACCTCGATGAACAAAAAACCTGTCGCCCTCGTGACCGGAGCGGGCCGGGGCATCGGCCGGGGGATCGCTCTGGAGCTGGCCGCGGCCGGGTTTGATATAGCCGGCTGCGACATCGTCTATGAGCCGAAGAACACAAAAACGGGCTTGTTCGAGGTCAAAAAAGCCCTGGGAAAAATCAAGGGCGCGGCCTTTCTCCCGGTCCGGGGCGATGTGGCCGACCTCGACGGCCAGGAGGCGATTCTCGATGCCGTCTACGGCCGGTTCGGCAGACTGGACGTCCTGGTCAACAACGCCGGAGTGGCGCCGCTCGAACGGGCCGACCTCCTCGAAACGAAGCCCGAAAGCTACGACCGGGTCATGGGGATCAACCTTCGCGGCCCGTTTTTCCTGACCCAGAAAGCGGTCCGGCGGATGATCGCCGGCCCTCCGCCGCGCCCGGCCGCTCATCGAGCCATCATTTTCATCACCTCGATTTCGGCCGAGGTTTCCTCGATCAACCGGCCGGAGTATTGCTTATCCAAGTCGGGCCTGAGCATGACCGCCCGGTTATTCGCCGATAGGCTGGCGGCAAGCGGCCTCAATGTCTACGAGATCCGCCCCGGCGTCATCCGGACGGACATGACCGCGGCCGTCCGCGAACGCTATGACCGGTTGATCGCCGACGGAACCGTCGTCCCCCAGGCCCGCTGGGGTTTCCCCGAGGATGTGGGGAAAGCCGCCGCGGCCCTGGCCCTCGGGCGGTTTGCCTACTCGACCGGCCTCGTCCTGGAAGTCAGCGGCGGAATGAACCTGCGGAGATTGTGACCGGGAGACGACCATGAGAAAATCCGAGCGCGTTTACCAACGCCTGAAAAAAACCCGCCTCATCGCCCTTCTTGTCCCGGCATCCCCAGCCCAGTGCCTGTCCGTTTACGAAGCCCTCGAGCCGACGGGCATCGTCCTGGAGGTTGCCTTCCGGACCGGAGCCGCGGCCGAGGGGATCCGGACCATTATCGCCGCCCACCCGCAAGCGCTCGTCCTGGCCGGGACGGTGATGACCAAGGCCCAGGCCGAGGAAGCGATCGCCTCCGGGGTGGCCGGAATCATTTCGGCCGATTATATCCCCGAGGTTGTGGACGTCTGCGCCCAGGCCGACATCATGTGCGTCCCCGGCGGCCTGTCCGACGTCGGCAAGCAGCTCGCCCGGAAAGCGGACGCTTACGGATGTTCCCTCAATGCTCTCCGCGAGGAACAGCCCCACCAATGGATTTACAAGCTCTTCCCGGCCATCCCCGCGGGCCAGAACAA
The DNA here is from genome assembly GCA_964467445.1 of uncultured Syntrophaceae bacterium. Taxonomy (GTDB): domain Bacteria; phylum Desulfobacterota; class Syntrophia; order Syntrophales; family Fen-1087; genus JAPLJM01. The sequence goes on along the minus strand of CAYXQK010000102.1, from coordinate 2,598 downwards.
TATCGGCCTGGCCGAGGCCTGGCGGGGTCCGTACAAGGACCTGACCGTCGTTTATACCGGCGGGATCAACCTCGCCAACCTGGCCGAGCTCAACGCCCGCGATCCGAACGGCATCTTCTGCGGATCCGCGCTGACAGCCAAGGCCGGAGATCCGGCCGAAATCCGGGCCGAAGCCGAACGCTGGCTGGCGGTTCTCAAAGAAGCGAAGGGGAGAAAGCCGGCCGCGGCGACGGCGCCTCAATCGGTCCCTCGCCCGAAATCCGATACGGGCGCCGCGTCCGTCGCTCGGAACCGGGTCGTGACGTTCGGGGAAATCATGCTCCGGCTTTCGCCTCCGGGCTTCCGTCGCTTCATTCAGGCCTCGTCGTTTGAAGCCCAATACGGCGGAGCCGAAGCCAATGTCGCCGTCTCGTTGGCCCGGCTCGGCCTCTCTTCGATTTTCGTCACGGCTCTGCCGGCCCACGAGATCGGGCAGGCGGCGGTGGACGTCCTTGGGTCCCACGGCGTGGACACATCGTCGATTCTGCGGCAGGGGAAGCGAATCGGCATCTATTTTGCCGAAACCGGGGCCGCCCAGCGCCCCTCCAAAGTCATTTACGACCGGGCGGACTCGGCCATCAGCCAAACCGGCGCGGGATCGTTTGATTGGCCCGGCATTCTGAAGGGAGCGGCCTGGTTCCATTGTTCGGGGATCACGCCGGCCCTGTCGGACGGCGCGGCGGCAGCGACGGCCGAAGCCGTCCGGGCGGCCAAGCGAGCCGGGGCGACGGTCAGCCTCGACCTGAACTACCGGAAAAAGCTCTGGTCCGGGGACAAAGCTCGGGCGGTCTTGACGCCGCTTCTGGAAGCCGTCGACATCGTCTTCGGCAACGAAGAGGACGCGGCCGACATCTTCGGGATCGACGCCCCGGGTTCGGACGCAGCCGCCGGACGTCTCGACCTCGAAGGCTATCGCCGGGTGGCCGAAGAAATGCACCGGAGATTCAAGCTGAAAAAGGTCGTCCTTTCGCTCCGGGAGAGCCGTTCGGCCTCGGTCAACGTCTGGTCGGGTTGCCTGTTCAACGGGAAGGATTTCTTTCACAGCCGGTCGTATGAGATTCAGCTCGTGGACCGCATCGGCGGAGGCGACGCCCTCAGCGCCGGATTCATCTTCGCCGCCCTCGCCGGCCGGGACGACCGGGCAGCCCTGGAATTTGCCGCGGCCGCATCCTGCCTGAAACAGACCATCCCCGGCGATTTCAACCTCGCCGCCCGGGAGGAGATCGAAGCCCTGGCGGCCGGGACGGCTTCGGGGCGGGTCCAGCGATGAAGACAAGCGGATAAACTTGCGCCTCGGGAATTTCGTATAGGGAATAGAGAGAAGAAAGGAGTCCACCATGGCTAATGAAAAACGCAATCCGAATCCGGGCCGGATCTTCTGGGGACTGATCCTGATCCTCGCCGGAGCCTTGATCCTCCTGTACCGTTTCGACATCTGGGACTTCGGCTGGCTGTTCTCGACCTGGTGGCCGGCGATCTTTATCCTGATCGGGATATCGATTCTCATCGGGAACCGCTTCCGCCGTCCGGGAACCGGGATCTTTTTTATTCTTTTCGGGACGTTTTTCCTCCTCTGGCACCTGGATGTCCTCCGCTACGACATCTGGAGGAACCTCTGGCCGGCGGCCTTGATCGTCCTTGGGCTCTGGATCATTCTCCGGCCGGCGATGCGTCCCCGGAATAAAACCAACGAGATTCCCCCCACCCAGGGCAACGATATCGACGTCTCGGCCGTTTTCAGCGGCCTCAAGCGCCGGGTGGATAGCCGGAATTTCAAGGGAGGAGAAGTCGCGGCCGTCTTCGGAGGCCTCGACCTCGACCTGACGCCGGCCGGCCTGGAGGGCGGCAAAGCGACGCTGGAAGCCACGGCCGTCCTGGGCTCCGTCACCGTCTTTGTTCCCCGGAACTGGCGGATCGTCGTCGACGGTACCCCGGTTCTCGGCTCCTACGATTTGAAACACGTGAATCCGTCCGAAAGCGAAGCCGCAGCCACCCTCTTTATCCGCGGAGCCGCGGTCATGGGCAGCGTCACGATTAAGAATTGACCGGCCGGCGAGGAGATGCGTGCGAAAAATATTCCTTTGGATTCTGGCGGTCGTCCTCACCCTCGGAGCGGCCGTTTATCAACGGCTGACCGGGCCGACGAAATCGGTCATGGGCCGGATCGAGGCCGGCGGCCACACGGTTTCCTTCCGCCTGCCCAGGAGCGCTGAAAATACCGCCGATTGCCGCATCGCCGTCCGGGCGCCCGGCCAGGGCTTGACCGGATACCTCGAATTTAAACGCTTTAAGACCGAGGATCCCTGGACGCGGGTCGAAATGGCCCGGGACGGCGAGAGCCTTGCCGCCCTCCTTCCCAAACAGCCGGCGGCCGGGAAACTGGCCTACCGGGTTGTCGTTTCGGCCGGAGGCCGGGAAACGGCCGTTTCAGGGGATGAACCGATTGTCATTCGCTTTAAAGGCCCCGTGCCCGACGCCGTCCAGATTCCCCACATCCTGATCATGTTCCTGGCCATGCTCTTTTCCACCCGGGCCGGGCTGGCCGCCCTGGACAAGGGC
>CAYXQK010000101.1:0-2870 GCA_964467445.1 uncultured Syntrophaceae bacterium | reverse complement strand
CCGACCGGATGCAAGAAGCCGTGAATATCATGAAAAAGGTCTCGCAAAGCACCGCCACGGTCTTGATTAAGGGGGAAAGCGGCACGGGCAAGGAACTTGTAGCCCGGGCTATTCACTACAACAGTCCCAGAAAGTCCAGACCCTTTACCGCCCTGAATTGCGCCGCCATACCGGAAAATCTCTTCGAGAGCGAACTTTTCGGCTATGAACCAGGGGCTTTCACGGGCGCACTGTCGCGAAAGATAGGATTGTTCGAGGCAACAAACAACGGTACCTTATTTCTTGACGAGATCGTCGATCTGCCCCTGATGATGCAGGCGAAGCTTTTGCGAGTCCTCCAGGATAAAGAGATAAGAAGGCTCGGAGGAAAAGACCCGATAAAAGTCGATGTCAGAATCATAACCGCAACCAACAAGGACATCGAAAAGGAGCTTGCAAAGGGCCATTTCAGGGAAGAGTTGTACTACAGGCTCAAGGTTGTCACCATAGACCTTCCATCGCTGAGGGACAGGAAAAATGACATACCGGAACTATCTGAATTTTTCCTGAACAGATACAACCGCGAATTTGGAAAAAGGATAAACGGCATCGACTCTACAGCGATAAAGGCCCTCGTTGAATATAACTGGCCGGGCAACATCCGGCAGCTTGAATCGGTTATAGAAAGGGCTGTAATTATGAGTGATTCTGAAACCATCTCCTTGAGGGATATTAAAAGCGAACTCAGAACTTCGGAGACGGTCGGCTCATTTGATTTTGATCTCCCGGACGGCGGGATAAATTTCGAGGAGCTGGAAAATAATATCATGAAAAAAGCGATGGGGCGGGCCAATGGCGTCATGGCCAAAGCTGCCAAGCTTCTCGGCATGAGCTATAAGAAATTCTGGTACCGATGGGAAAAATTAAACAGCGATCATCCGGCTTCAAATGGTGAAACAACGGATCAACCGGATAATAGCTGAAATTTATGGATTCGGTCCTTATTCAGGATCTTTTTCGTAACGTAAATACGTGTCGACTGGCGGTGTGTGAATCACGGCGGTATGGTTATCCTTCATCCAAACGGGCGTCGTCGCCGTCAGGATGGAGTACCAGATTCCGATACGTTTGCCCTGATCATCCTGGATGACAAAACCGTATGGAAACAGACTCAGGCCCAAAGCCCTTGTCTGAATATGGGAGACCATATCCAGACAGCGCTCCGGGGTCATGTCGACTTTCTTCCACAGGGTGTCGTCTTCGAGCCTGATATCTTTTCGGATGCCCATCAACGCACTGGGATAAAGCTCCGATCCGCTGTAATAATACTGGTGCTCGGCGCCGCATTGCTTTTTTTCAAAGGTCAGGGCCGCTTCCCGGTCCAGAACGATCCGGCCGATGCGGTCCGGCCACAGACCGGCGCAGGAACTCAACATCATCACCAAAAAACAAATAAGGACGGTCTGGACGTTTCGTTTTTTTCTCATCAATGCCCGCATGTTCGTGATGCCCCCTTTCCGGCTGTTGCTTTTTTAAGATTCTTCAGCGATGCCTTTCAGCATACCATATCTTGGCGCCTAATCCAGTTGTTTCTGATTTATCGCAGACAGGATATTCTCTTATTTCCAGTTGCTTCTTTTTCCCGCATGCGCTGAGGTTGAGCGAACTAATTTTATTGCCAACCACCCGGCCTTCTGTTAGGTAAGACTATCGATAGAAAACATTACAGACAAAGGAGAATATCCCAATGTATGCCGTCATCATGGCCGGGGGCAAGGGCGCCCGGTTCTGGCCGCGGAGCCGCGAAAGCAAGCCCAAGCATCTACTCGATATCGTCAGCGACAAAACCATCATCCGGGAAACGGTGGACCGGATCAGTCCCATGATCCCGCCACAGAAGATCCTCATTGTTACCGGCGAGAGCCACGCACAGGAACTGATCCGGCAGCTTCCCGAGATTCCGGAGGAAAATATCATCATCGAGCCGGTGGGGAAAAATACCGCCCCCTGCATCGGTCTGGCCGCGCTGCATATCAAAAGAAAAGCGCCGGACGCCGTCATGCTGGTCCTGCCTTCGGACCATCTCATCCGTGATGAAAAACAGTTCCGCAAGATCCTGGGTGTGGCCGCGACCGTGGCACAACGGGGGGATTATCTGGTGACGGTCGGCATCCGGCCGACGGGACCGGAAACCGGTTATGGCTATATCGAACAGGGACAGGAGCAGGCCGCCATCGGGGGGGAGAAGGTCTATGACGTCCGGTCCGTCCGTGAAAAACCCGCCCTGGCGGAGGCACGGGCACTGCTGGCCCATGGCGGTTTTTCCTGGAACAGCGGCATGTTCATCTGGAAAGTTTCCGCGATCCTGAAGGCCATTCAGCAGTGGCTGCCCGACCTGTATAATGGGCTGCTGCAGATTGAAGCGGCTCTCGGATCGGCGCGGGAAGCCGCGGTCATCGCTGAAGTTTATCAGCAGGCCCGGCCGGTTTCCATCGACTACGGCGTCATGGAAAAGGCGCACAACACCCTTGTGATCCCCGGCGATTTCGGCTGGTCCGATGTGGGCAGCTGGGACGCCCTGTGGGATGTCTCCCCCCGTGATGAGCATTGCAACACCGTCCGCGGCGAGGCGATTACCATCGACAGCCGGAATTGTCTCGTCCACAGCCCCGGCAAAACAGTGGCCCTCGTGGGCGTGGAGGATCTGATCATCGTTGAAACCGCCGACGCACTGCTGATCTGCAAGCGGGGTTGTTCCCAGGATGTCAGGAAAGTGGTGGACCGGCTCGAAAAGGAAAAGAGGCGTGAACTTCTCTGAGGCTTTTGTCAGGAAAAGAAGGGGGCTGGATTCGTGAAGCAGCAGAGTATCTCGCGGGCCGGCTACCTGTTCG
>CAYXQK010000100.1:0-3146 GCA_964467445.1 uncultured Syntrophaceae bacterium | reverse complement strand
AAAAAACCGAGGACGAATCCGAAGAGCCCCCCGGCAATTCCGGCATAGAAAGCACTGATTGCAAAGGAGAGAGTTTTGTAGGTCGTCAGATTAACGCCGATAACTTCGGCGGCAATATCGCTGTCCCGGATCGCCACAAAGGCACGACCTACCCTCGTTTTCATGAGATTTCGCGCGGCAATCACCAGCAGGACGGTGACGATCAGGATCAGGTAATACTTGCCCATATCCGTTGTTAAAATAAGACTGAACCCCGCCTGCGGGATCCCGAGGTCCAGCGGAGGCGCCTGGATTCCGGTGCGGCCTCCGAAAAAATCAAGGTGGCCGATAATCTGCAGGACCGTCAAGCCGAAGCCGAGCGTGGCGATGGACAGGTAGGGGCCTTCCAGCCGCAGGGCCGGCAGGCCAAGAATGAAACCGAAAAAGGCGGCGATAAAGCCTGCCAGGGGGAGGGCCAGCAGGAACGGAAGCTGCAATTTGAGGATCAAAAGGGCGGTTCCGTAGGCCCCGATGGCGAAAAATCCGGCATGACCCAGGGAGATCTGGCCCGTATAACCCACCAGAATATTCAGGCCCACGGCGAGAATGACGTGAACCAGGATCAGATTAAGAAGGTAGAAATGATACTGGGGGAGATAAAGGGGCAGCGTGAGAAGAAACACCAGGAAAGCCGCGGACCAGAAGAGGACCACGCGGCTTTTGAACAACTGAATATCTTCATAGTAATCACGCTTCATATCCATAGCAGCGCTTCACCCCTTACCGAATGAAAATCAACGGGACAAAAATTAAACAAAGGCATCATGGAGGATACGGGCATAGAAATCGTTGTCATGACCTTCCGAATGTGTTACGAACCGGTCAAAAAAATCGGGCGGATCATACCTTGGCCGAGGCGTCTTTGCAAGCCTTAAAAAACCTTCATGCACTCCTGGAGATCATCCGGACCCTGCGCTCGCCCGCCGGATGCCTATGGGACCGTCAGCAGACCCGGGAGGACATGGCGAAATACCTCATGGATGAAACCTGCGAGCTGGTCGACGCCATCGACAGCGGCTCGGTTTCTGCCCTGAAGGAGGAATTGGGGGATCTGCTGTTTCAGATTCTGTTTCTGACGGTCATGGCCGAAGAACAGGGAGAGTTTACGCTGTCCGACGTCATGGCGGCCATTGGCGAGAAGATGATCCGGCGTCATCCGCATGTCTTCGGCGACCGTGCGGTCCGGGATGTGGCGGAGATCAAGGCCAATTGGCAGGCGATCAAGCGGGATATTGAAATGAAACACGCTTCCGGGGGAATCCTGGAGGGCATTCCGCGGTCGCTGCCCGCGCTGATCCGGGCGCAGAAAATGACGGAGGCGGCGGCAAAGGTCGGGTTTGACTGGGACCGGACGGATGCGGTCATGCTCAAGGTGGAGGAGGAACTTCGCGAGTTGCGGGCGGCCCTGCAGGAGGGGCAGTCGCAGAAGATCCGGGAGGAACTCGGAGACCTGTTGTTTACCCTGGTGAATCTCTGCCGCTTCGTGAAGATCAGCGCCGACGAGGCTCTGCGGCAGACCAACCGGAAGTTCGAGGAGCGCTTCGCCTGCATGGAGCAAAAGCTGGCGGCCGCCGGCAAGACCCCGGAGCAGGCCTCGCTTGCGGAGATGGATGAACTGTGGGATGAATGTAAAATAAACAATAAGGATTGACATGGATTATTTTCTCTGTGTGCTGGGGATGGTGTTTATTGTCGAGGGGATGCCCTATTTTACCTTTCCGGGAAAGATCAAGGCCTATCTGCTGAAACTTGCCGAAATGCCCGATTCCACCCTGCGATTCCTGGGGTTTGCGGCCATCCTGACAGGTTTGCTGCTCGTCTATCTCGGGACGGAACTGAGATGAACCTGGCGGCGTTCAATTATCACCTGCCGGCGGACCTGATTGCACAGACACCGTGTGCCGAGCGGGACGGCTCCCGCATGATGGTGATCGACCGGGGACGGGCAGCGATCAGCCATGCCCGGTTCTGTGATTTTCCCACCTGTCTGAAAAAAGGGGACGTGCTGGTGATCAACGATTCCAGGGTCATCCCGGCGCGGCTCTTCGGGCGAAAGGAAACGGGCGCGGCCATTGAAATCCTGCTGTTGTCCCGGGTGAGTATGGAAACGCCGCTGTGCCAGAGCTGGGAGGTTCTGCTCAAGCCGGCAAAAAGGGTGTCCGTTGGCGCCCGGATCCGGTTTGAGGGGGGGTGTGAAGCCGTCATTGCCGAACGTCTGTCGGCGAAAAAATGGCTGCTTAAGTTTATGATGACCATACCCCTCTACCGTTATCTGGAACGATACGGGAAGGCCCCCTTGCCGCCCTATATCAAGAGGCTGACCAACAGCGCGGCGTCGCTCGACGACCTGGCGCGTTATCAGACGATCTACGCCAGACAGCCCGGGTCGGTTGCGGCGCCGACGGCGGGTCTGCATTTTTCCGAAAAAGTCATGGCTCAGCTCGGCGAGCGGGAGGTTGAGCCGGCGCCGGTGACGCTGCATGTGGGCTACGGGACGTTTCACCCCATTGACGTTGAACAGGTCGAAGAGCATGTGATGGAGGCGGAGTTCCTGCAGGTCGGCGAGGCCTCCGCGGAGAGGATCAATCGCGCCGGACGCGTGATCGCCGTGGGCACGACCGCCGTGCGGGCAATAGAGACGATGGCCGATGAGGCGGGCTGCGTTCACTCCGGCTCGTCCTGGAGCAGCCTTTTTATCTATCCCGGATACCGTTTCAAGCGCGTGGACGCCCTGCTGACCAATTTTCATCTTCCCATGTCGTCCCTGTTCCTGCTGGTTTGCGCCTTCGCCGGAACGGAATTGATGCAGCAGGCCTACCGTCGGGCCGTTGCCGACCGATACCGCTTTTACAGTTATGGGGATTGCATGCTGATTCTATAGGGAGAATATGGCTTTTAAGTTTGAGATATCAAGGCAGGATGCCCGCAGCGGGGCGCGGCTCGGAAAGATCGGAACCGCGCATGGGGAGGTGTCCACGCCGGTCTTTATGCCCGTCGGCACCCAGGGCGCCGTCAAGGCCCTGATGCCCGAAACGCTCAAAGAACTTGGCGCCGGGATGATCCTGAGCAATACCTATCACCTGTACCTGCGGCCCGGACATCAACTC